>CAZVDQ010000016.1:0-29209 GCA_964625435.1 uncultured Mariniplasma sp. | reverse complement strand
CTTCAGGCGGTAGTACTTATTAGGTGTGTGGGTTCGAATCCCATCAGCCGCACCATTTTAGTAGGTTAACTAAGAATATGGTACATAAATATGGATAAATCAGTAAAATCAAAAAGAATTCGAAAATTACTCATTTGGACCTTTTTTATCGTTATTAATATTATCGTTCTTTTTGTCATGGGTAAAAAGGATTTTCAGGGGAACCCACAAATTAAATTTAATGAAATGTTACAAATATGGATGACAAACATTCCTTATTTAATTATAGCCCTTCTTTTACCTATCGTAGCTTTACTTGCAGAAGGATTAAAATATTATTTTTTAATCTTATTTAGTACAAAAGAAAAACGCTTATTTGTTTCACTAAAAACGGCAGTTTTAGGTAAATATTTTGATAATCTAACACCACTTGGAAGTGGCGGACAAGCTTTTCAAATCTATTATCTCTATAAAAAGGATGTACCAAGCGGTATTGCAGGATCTTTACCTATTGCAGGATTTTCCATGATGCAATTAGCCTTCTTCTTATTAAGCATTGTTGTATTTATAACTAATGGAGTTATGATTGACTCCAACGCATTTAAGATAGCCGCATATATTGGAAGTGTATTTGTTATTTTTGTACCCTTAGTATTTTTAATCTATTTACTGATACCCCAATTAAGTGAGAAAATTATTCAATTTGCATTGAAGATTTTGCATAAAATAAAGCTTATTAAAAATCCTAAGAAAAGATTAAAAAAAATACATAAATTTGAAGCTGATTTTAAAAATAGTATGTCAATGTTGTCTTCATCACCTATCTTGATTATCATAACTTTTTTACTTTCTTTAATTTACCAATTAGCACTATGTTCTATTCCATATTTCGTTGTTCTAGCAAGTGGTGGAAGCGCAACCTGGTTTGATGTTTTAACATTGACTGTATTCACATATGCAGCAATAGCATTTATTCCAACACCTGGTAATTCAGGAGCGGCCGAATTTTCATTTGCATTAATCTTTACCATGTTACAAGGTGGTGTGATTTACTGGGCAATGATGTTCTGGAGAGTCAGTAGTTATTACTTTGTGATTTTGATTGGATTAATATTTTTACTTATCCAACCAGAAAATATTGATTTGAAAAAAGATGAGAATGAGGAATTAGAAGGCGATATTCAAGGCAAGTGAGCAAACTTTTACAATTAATTATAATAGTTATATCCAAAGCGGAATAAGTATGAAAGAATATTAAGAAAATCTTAAGATAGTACTCTTCAATAATATACTATGATATAGTAAGTGTATATTACAATATGACTGAGGAAGCGTATGTATATTATGGAGTTTCAGATAACTTCAGAAGTGATCAGCGATTTAGTGCAAAACATTATTCTGTTATTTGCATTAGTTTTTATCTATGCTTCGACAAATATTAGCCCGGATTCTTCAAAAATAAGATCAAAGATCTTTCTTGGAGCAATTATTGGTGGATTTTCTATTTTATTAATGCTAAATCCGTGGGAAATTCATAGTGGTTTAATTTTTGATACGCGTTCTGTTCTATTAGGTGTATCAGGCGTGTTCTTTGGATTCATCCCAACTTTTATTGCCGCAATGGTTGCGTCTA
The DNA here is from genome assembly GCA_964625435.1 of uncultured Mariniplasma sp. Taxonomy (GTDB): domain Bacteria; phylum Bacillota_I; class Bacilli_A; order Acholeplasmatales; family Acholeplasmataceae; genus Peloplasma. The sequence continues at coordinate 27,597 of CAZVDQ010000016.1, read as the reverse complement.
TTTACCGTTTGTCACTCGGTGGAGATGGAATTTATGCTGGTTTAACAACCATTATGTTTAGCTCGTTGTTAGGGATTTTCTGGTATAAAATTCGTGTTATTCTTCCTAAGGTGCCTTCATTTGTAGAATATTATATTTTTGGGGTAATTATACATGTTGTAACATTGCTTTGTTTTTTACTCATTCCTTGGCCATTAGCATTTGAAGTTATTAAAAGCACTTTAATCCCTTATCTGGTCATATTTCCTGTAGTAACAATGATTTTATCATTATCATTAGAAAACCAAAAAATCAGGATTCATTCAATTCATTTAATAAATAAACAAAAACTTCTATTACAATCAAGTTTGGATTCTACATCTGATATAGAAATATTTGCATTAGATACAAATTATAATTATCTCGCTTTCAATCAATTCCATAAATCTAATATGAAATCGTTTCATCAAGTCGATATAAAAATTGGATCAAACTTTATTAATCAGATTACAATTAAAGAAATGAAAAATAGACTTATAAAGCAGATTGACTTTGCTTTACTAGGAACTTCATATCGACGAATAACCAAAATTGAGACAAGTTACGAAAAATATTTGGAGGAAATCATTACTCCTATCATCAATGATAAAAACGAAGTTACTGGTGTTACTATTTTCTCGGAAGATGTAACAAAACAGTCATTGCATGAGCAAAACATCTTGTTTTTAAGTTATAATGACCCTCTGACAAATGCCTACAATAGAAGATTTTATATGGAAAAATTGCAGGAACTTGATCACAAGTTATACTATCCATTTTCTGTTATTCTCGCTGATATCAACGGATTAAAAATTGTTAATGATGCGTTTGGACATGATGTAGGTGATTTGCTTCTCAAAAAGGTATATGAACAATTAAATAAAACCTTTTCTGAAAAAGGAAGTGTTTCTAGAATTGGGGGAGATGAGTTTACTATTTTACTACCTAAAACAACAAGATTAGAAGCACAGCAGCTCATTGAAAAAGCGAAACATAGTATGGAAAAACAAAAAGTAGCAGATATCAATGTTTCAGTTTCTTTTGGGTCTGCAACAAAAACAAGTACTGGAGATATCCAAAGTATTTTGAAGGATGCAGAAGATGACATGTACACGCATAAACTCTTTGAAATTACTTCACATAGACATGACACAATTAATACCATAGTAAATACTTTACATGAGAAGAACCCTAGAGAAGAACAACATTCAAAACGTGTCTCTGAAATTTGTATAGCTATTGGTAAAGCACTTAAAATGTCAAATGATGATCTTAATTTATTGAAAATGATAAGTAACTTGCATGATATAGGTAAAATTGCAATTGATGAATCTATTTTGAATAAACCCGGAAAACTCAATGAAAAGGAATGGAATATTATTAAGAAGCACCCAGAAATTGGATTTAGAATATTATCTGCATCAGCGGAATACGCAAAAATAGCTCAAGACATACTCTCTCATCACGAAAGATATGATGGCAATGGATATCCTAGAGGACTTAAAGGAGATAAAATCCCTATTAGAGCAAGAATCATCACTATTGCAGATTCATATGATGCAATGATATCAGAAAGACCATATAGAAAACCACTTTCTCATAAAGAAGCTATTGAAGAAATCAGGGTTAATGCTGGTACACAATTTGATCCTAAAATTGCACAAATATTTATAAAACTATATGAATGACAATAAAATGCTAGCAGATTCTACTAGCGTTTTATTTTTAATCGTATGAAGGAATAAGAAGATATTTTAAAAAAACAGTGAGATTATGATGATTGATCAATAATATGCTAATGAATTAACTATTTGTCCATGTGATAATAGGTTGAAAGAGTATACAGTATAGAAATGAGCACCTAAATCATGTATAATAGAATAAGGTAATAGTAGGAGGCACATATGAAAAGAAAAACCAAAATAGTTTGTACTGTAGGTCCATCCATAGACACCCCAGAAATGATAGATAAGATGATAGATGCTGGAATGAATGTTGCCAGATTAAATTTTTCTCATGCTGATCATAACGAACATGGTAGAAGAATTGATATGATTCGTAAAGTGGCAAAAGATAAAAATCGTTATATTGGCGTCATGGCTGATACAAAAGGTCCTGAAATAAGAACGGGTCAATTTGAAAATGGGATTGCAACCTATAAAAAGAACGATAAGGTTGAAGTTTGGAAAGAACCTGTATTAGGAACAAAAGAACGATTCCACATTGATTGTCCTGAGCTTTATGATGACATCCAAGTTGGAGATTATTTATTAATTGATGATGGCAAAATAAAACTTACTGTTTTAGAGGTAATGAAGGATAAACTACTTTGTGTAGTTAATAACTCAGGTAGTATCAAGACTAAAAAAGGTGTTAACGTACCTAATGTTAAATTATCCATGCCTTTTGTTTCACAAAAAGATCATGATGATATTGTTTTTTCTGCTGGTAAGAATGTAGATATGATTGCATTATCATTTGTAAGAAGAAAAGAAGATGTCGTCGAAGTTAGAGAAATACTAAAAAAAGCTGGAAAACCCAAAATTGAATTAATTGCTAAGATTGAAAATCAAGAAGGTGTTGATAACTTAGTCTCGATTCTTGAGGTCAGTGATGGTGTCATGGTGGCACGAGGAGATTTAGGTGTTGAAGTTTCGACTGAACTTGTTCCTTTGTACCAAAAAAAGATTATTCGTACTGCAAATGCAATGGGAAAACCTGTAATAACAGCAACACATATGTTAGAATCTATGGTTTATTCACCTCGACCTACAAGAGCTGAAGCTTCCGATGTTGCAAATGCAATATTAGATGGATCAGATGCAATTATGCTTTCTGGTGAATCAGCTGCTGGAGAATATCCAATTGAAGCAGTATTAACAATGGATACGATATCTAAGGCTATCGAAGATAGTATTCCTTATAAAGAAAGATTGCAACAAGCAATCACAACAAGTCAACAAACAGTTAATGATGCAATTGGTATTGCAGTTAGCCAAACAGCAATGGCTTTACCAAAAGCAGAGGTTATTATTGCCTTTACTGAAACTGGTGGGACTGCAAAACGTATATGCAAATTTAGACCATCTGTTCCAATTATCGCAGTAACGGATAGTATTGAAACATGTCAAAGATTATCCTATTATTGGGGTGTATTTGCAACCATTAAAACAATTGTAACTGATTACTCTGTTTATGATGAAATTGCAATTGATGTAGCAAGAGATTTTGGTTTCGAATCAGGAACAACAATAATTATTACATCTGGTTGGGGAATGAAACATGGCTCAACTAACACATTGAGAATTATTGATATACCCTAGATATTAAGTCTCACTTTTGAGTGAGGCTTTTTTTGTGGAGGAAAGAATGAAAAGAAAAAAACTGTTATTTGTGAATTCATGTCTGTTATCATTATATTTTTTTGTATCACTACCATATTATTTGATTGAAGCAAATAAGCTAGAAGGTTTTGTAATTGCCGGAGCACTGTATATGATTTTTGTTGTTGTGCATGAAATCTTTATCTTAATCTCTTTGGTTACGCATTGGTTTGGATACTTCAATAATTCTAGAGGTTGGATCCTTTTTTCAAACTGGCTCTTATTTCTTGCTGGATTTCAATTTTTCGTATCCTTAATTGTTCTTTTCCCTTTGTTTATTCTTAATTTTATTGCTATGGGAAGAAGACAAAAACTAGAGATGAATATATCTTAAAAAATCAATATATAATATTGATATACTCCTAATTTTCATGATATAATAATTCGGTTGAGGTATTTTATGAAAATGAAGAGTTTAATAGGTGATAAAGCATTTTATAGAAGATTGTTTATAGTTGCTGCACCTCTTGTTTTGCAACAATTGATTACTATATCTGTTCAATTGGTTGATAATGTTATGGTTGGTAGGCTTGGGGAATCTGCCATAGGATCTGTATCAATCGTCAATCAATTGTATTTTGTTGTCATATTAATTACATTCGGTGCTATGGGAGGAGCTGGTGTTTTTTCTGCACAATATTTTGGATCAAAGGATTATTCGAGACTCAAGCAAACCTTTCGATTCAAAGTCTTAGTTGGAATGATCATTGCTACGCTCTCATTTATTATTTTTTCTTTCTTTGGAGAATCACTATTACGTTTATTTACGAGTAATCCACAAACAATTTCATGGGGAATGGATTATTTAACAATAGCAAAATGGAGCGCATTTCCTTGGATTTTATCTGTTGCTGTTTCTAGTACATTTAGAGAAATTGGCATTACTAAGCCATTGTTGAAAATATCAATTGCTGCAATACTGACAAATACATTACTTAATTTCATTCTAATTTTTGGGCTTTTTGGATTTCCTGCATTAGGTGTTATTGGTGCTGGTCTTGCTACCTTGATGTCTCGAATTGTTGAGTTAAGCTTAACTTTAGTTTTACTAGCAAAAAAAGGACAAATCTTTTCATCAAGAATATTTCAACTAATCCATATCGAAAAAAAATTATTAATTGCAATTATTATTATGGCATTGCCTCTTACCTTAAATGAAGCTTTATGGTCATCAGGTCAAACTGCTTTCTTGCATGCATATTCTACACGTGGAGACGAAGCACTTGCAGCCATGAATATAACGGGTGCAATTAGTCAGTTAGTTTTTGTAACCTTTGGGGGTATAGCAACTGCTGTCGCCGTAATGGTAGGAAATACTTTAGGGCAAAACGAGTTACAACAAGCGAAAGATAATGCGAAGAAGTTAATTGCTTTTTCCGTCATTTTTGCTGTTGCTGCAGGAATTATTCTTTTTATCCTCAGTTTCTTTATTTTAAATATTTATGATGTTTCTGAGGCAACTAAAAGAACGGCTGCTTTTAATATTCGAGTAAATGCTATTTTCATCCCTGTTTATTCATTTAATGTGGCACTTTATTTTACATTAAGATCTGGTGGAGACACAAAATCAACAATGATGATAGATTCTGGATATATGTGGGTAGTACCTGTTCCAGTTTCACTTGCACTCGCATATTTCACGAAGTTACCAGTTATATATATGTTTTTGATTGTGCAGATGCTTGATATCCCTAAAATGCTATTTGGATTATCACGTTATCGAAAAGGACACTGGATAAAAAATATAGCAAAAGATACAAATTTAGAAGTAGATTAGAAATACTTTCTTCGTTTAAGAGAAAAAAATGTATAATTAGGAGTGTATGCGACTTCATGAAGGTGAACCTATGTCAGAAAAAAAGACACAACGTTTAAAAGAAAAAAAACAATACGATTTTGAAAACAATTTCAATCCAACGAATGTCACGGCTAAAATCGTTCTTTTATATTTGGTTTTAGGTTTTATTTGGATTATTGTCTCTGATTATGCAGTTGATATCATCTTCCAAGATTCTGAAAATGATCGATTAATACAAAGTATTAAAGGTGTTTTCTATATTGTGATGACCGCAATTGTCTTTTACGTTGTTATTAGAAGAAGCATTCAAATATATGCAATGACTATTATCGATTTGAAGCATGCATATAGTGAATTAGATTTAAGTCACCAAATAGCATTGGAACTTGATGAAAAATTATTCAAATTAGCTTATTATGATAGTTTAACAGGGTTACCTAATCGAGTTTTGCTAGAAAACACAATCAATCAATATGTTAAAGAACATCCAGAAGATGGATTGATAGGATTTATTTACCTTGATATTGATGAGTTCAGTAATATTAATGAAGTTAAGGGACACTCTGTTGGCGATGAACTATTATTAGCCATCTCAAATTATTTAAAAAAAGAAGTATCCGAACCCAATATGCTAGCTCGACTCAGTGGAGATGAATTTGTACTTGCTCTATTTGGAATCGAAAAACTCGACCAATTCATACCACAAGTTGAACACTATATACAAAGTATAAGAAGAACCTATTTATTAGATGAAGATGAATTTTTTGTAACCTTCAGTGTTGGAGTTGCATTATATCCTGATAATGGTAAAGATTATATTACACTTTTAAGACATGCTGATGCTGCACAATCAATCGCAAAAGCTAAAGGAAAAGATCAAATCGTCATCTTTGATGATGAAATGGTAACAATAATTCAACAACAGACGGAATTACTCAATCAATTGCGACATGCGATTGAAAATAAAGAGTTTTCCCTTCATTATCAACCCATGATTAATCTTCACGATGATCAACCTGTTGGTGTTGAAGCATTAATTCGTTGGCAGCACCCAGTAAAAGGATTTATACCTCCATTAGAATTTATATCATTATCAGAAAAAAATGGCTTCATTAAAGAGATTTCACAATGGGTATTCAAAGAAGCAGCATCTCATTATGAAGCATGGAATATTGAGGGTAAACAATTTAGAATTTCAATCAATATATCTCCAGTAATGCTCATGAGTGAATCATTTATACCATATATGAATGAATGGATTAAGACTTATTATTTGGATAGTTCAAACATCATTCTTGAAATTACTGAGACGGCTATTATTGAAGATATTCAAAAGAGTATTCATGTTCTAAAGCAACTTAAGAAATTAGGATTTGTTATTGCTTTAGATGACTTTGGTACAGGATATTCATCACTGACATACCTACAAAAACTACCAATTGATATTATTAAGATTGATCGAAGTTTCATTAGTAATATTAAACCTAATACAGAAGAGTTTCACGTCTTAAGATACATGATTGAACTTGCACACCATTTAAATTTAGCAGTAGTTGCTGAAGGAATAGAAACGATTGAGCAGGCAAATATGGTTAAAAAATATGAAGTTGATTTTGCACAAGGATATTTCTTTTGTCGACCTATGCCACAAACAAGAGTTCTCGAATACTTTAAAGAAATTAGTCCCAAGTAAATTAACATATAAATCACAAGCCTATCCATCTGCGGATAGGCTTTTTTTATCGTTAAGAAAGTTAGAATTTACTTGTCTAATATGTTATAATATGTCTAGAAAAGGAGAATGATACTATGCCATCTCAAAAATTAATTAATAAGCTAGCAAGTCTTGCAGTAAATGTAGGTGTTAATGTTCAAAAAGATCAAGTAGTGGTTGTCAGAGCAACTACAGAAGTTAAAGAAATCGTTAGAGAAGTTGTTAAAGAAGCTTATTTGGCCGGTGCTAGAGATGTTTTTGTGCAATGGAGCGATGATTATGTTTCTCACAGTGGGTTAATATATCAAAGTTTGGATGAATTAATTAAAGTTCCCCATTGGTTAATAGAACAATATCAAGAATTGGTTGACCAAGGAGCATGTTTCATTTCTATTTCTTCACCTGTTCCTGGACTGAACAAAGATGTTGATCCCAATAAAGCTCAACAATCGGGTATAGCTAGACAAAAAGCAGTTAATTTTTTTAGAGAACACTTAATGAGCAATAAATCACAATGGACAATTATTGCTGCACCAAATCCAGTTTGGGCGAAACAAGTCTTCCCTAAACTGAATGATCTCGATGCTGTTGAAGCTTTATGGCTAGCAATCTTGAATGCATCTCGTGTTACCGAAGACAATGATCCAATTGAAGAATGGAATTTGCATAACAAAATACTACTTGCTCATAATCGAATTTTAATTAATTATAATTTTAAAAAGTTGCATTTTAAAAATAAATTAGGTACAGATTTGACAGTTGAACTCGTTAAAAATCATGTTTGGGCTGGTGGTGGAGAAAATTCTGGCTCAGGTATCTATTTCAATCCCAACATTCCAACGGAAGAAACATTTACTATGCCATATAAATGGGGAACACAAGGCAAAGTATTTGCTACAAAACCTTTAAACTACCAAGGAAAATTAATAAAAGATTTTTGGTTAGAATTTAAGGACGGCAAAGTCATTGATTTCGATGCGAAACATGAAAAAGAAGCACTTGCAAATATTCTTGATACCGATCAAGGAAGTAGATATATTGGCGAAATAGCGCTTATCTCACAAGATTCACCAATCTCTAATACAAATATTTTATTTTTGAATACATTATTTGATGAGAATGCTTCATGTCATATGGCTCTAGGTAGAGCCTATCCAATGAACGTGAGAAACGGTGTAAATTTATCAGCAAAAGAACTTGAAGAAGTTGGATATAATAGTTCTATAGTTCATACGGACTTTATGTTTGGAAGTAATGATATGGAAATCGTAGGAGTCACACAAGAGGATATAGAAGTGAGGGTTTTTGAAAAGGGTAATTTCATTATTTAAGTTTAACGCCATTCGAATGGCGTTTTTCTTTCATGGACAATTTTATGATTTCAATCTATAATAGATATAAACGATGAAAGATGGTGATTCTATGAATCAAATTAAGCTAGATGAATTTTTGAATTATAAATTTATTTCAGGATTAATTGAAAATCCTAGTAAAACACTGATGGCTTTTACAGTTGCAAAAGCTAATCAAAAGAAAAACGACTATTTCTATGAATTATATGTTAGTGATGGCGTTAAACATCAAAGAGTAGCATCATTGAAAAATAAAGGAAACTTTGTCTGGGAATCAGATCAGACACTACTTTTTCCTTTAGCCAAGAATAAAAAGGAAGAAAAAAAGCAAAAAGAAAAATATTCTATTTATTATAGATATTCTATACCAAATAAAAATATTGAAAAAGCGTATGAATTTAATTTTTCTGCGTCAATCATTCAAGTACTAAAAGATCAAAAATTGTTATTATCTGCGGATCTTTCAAGAGAGCAACATCATCTTTATTTAGATTCTGAAGAACAAAGAAAATTATTTTTAGAATCTGAAAAGAAGAAAGAGCTTTATGAGGACATTAACGAGATACCATTTTATTTTAATGGCGCTGGATTCATCGCAAATGTGAGAACACAATTATTTATTTATAATTGCATCAATGAAGAAATGATTAGTCTAGTCGATACAGATTTTAGTGTAGGAAACGTCAAAATTTCAGATGATTTAAATGAAATATATTATACTGGAGAACAAATGACAGGTATAAAATCATTAACAACTCATGTCTATTGTTACCGAATTGATCAAAATCAAACAGAAATTCTTTATCACGAAAATGATTACGCTATCGGAAAAATCTATTTACTAAAAAATCAACTCATAGTTGTTGCAACCGATATGAAAGAATATGGCCTCAACCAAAATGACAATTTATACATTCTTAAAAACAAGAAATTACACTTGCTCAATGAATTTAGACAAAGTGTTGAAAATTCATTAGGTACTGATTGTAGACTTGGATTAAATAAAAAAGATGTTATTATTGGAAATAAACTTTACTTTGTTGTTACAATTGACGATCATACTGAGCTTCACTCTATAGATTTGAATGGCATTACACAACCAGAATACATCTTCAATGGTAGTCTTGATGGAATAGTTTTGATTAATCAAAAAGTATTTGTCGTCGGATTATATAAGCAAAAATTACAGGAACTCTATGAACTAGATTTAGAACATCATGAACAACATAGTATTTCTCGTTTTAACCAAAAAGTTTTAAAAAATCTCTATGTAGCTAAACCAAAAGAGATCATTGTCAATTTTAAAACTCATCAAGTCAAAGGTTGGGTTTTATATCCTAAAGATTTTAATCCCAATCAAACTTATCCTGCGATTTTAGACATCCATGGCGGACCAAAAACCATTTATGGTAAAGTTTTCTATCATGAAATGCAGTACTGGGCTAATGAAGGCTATGTCGTTTTCTTTTCAAATCCAAGAGGAAGCGATGGAAAAGGTGATGAATTTTCTGATATTAGAGGCAAATACGGAACGATTGATTACGATGATTTAATGGCATTTACAGATAAAGTCATTAAAAAAGTACCTTCTATTGATAAACAGAAAATGTTTGTTACTGGCGGATCTTACGGTGGATTTATGACCAATTGGATTGTTGGGCAGACCAATAGATTTAAAGCAGCAGCAACCCAAAGAAGTATCTCAAATTGGCTTTCATTTCACGGGACATCTGATATTGGTTTCTATTTCTCAAAAGACCAAACATCTGGTCATCCCAATGAAGATACTGACAAACTATGGAATCAATCACCTATGAAGTATGCTTTGAATATAAAGACACCATTATTGTTCATTCATTCCGATCAGGATTATCGCTGTCCAATCGAACAGGCAATGCAGCTTTACACCATTATCAAAGAACAAGGTGTACCAACGAAATTGGTATGGTTTAAAGGTGAAACACATGAATTATCAAGAAGTGGTAAACCGGAAGCTAGAATCAAGCGTCTAAGTGAAATTACTGAGTGGTTCAAACAATATTAGAATTCTGAAATAAGAAAAAAACTCCCTTTTAATTGACGATAAATAGTTATCAGTCTACCAGGGAGTTTTTATTTAATTAAGTTAAATGATTATGAATTTGTGCAATCGCCATTCTGTGTTTTAGAGCTTCCTTGATTGCCTTTTCCGTTTTGTCCTTGTCCACCAGCACCATGATTACCTCGTTCTGAACCATTTCTAAATTGGTTTTTAAACATATTTGCTAAATCATATCCAGCACCAACAAGTCTATCTCTAGAAAATGCACTTAAATGATTTTCTGATGCACTTTGTAAATATTCAAATACAGCTTGGACATCACTTGGTAAATTACCTTGGGTAATAAATGTTTCATATAAAGCTATATTTGCTATTTCAGCTTCAACACCTGTTGATAATGCACTTGAAATTGAATCTGGTAAAATAACATATTGTACTGCATCATTAATTGGAACTTCAATACCATATGTTTCAAATAATGGTAGTAACATATCAATATGCATTTGTTCTGCTAAAATAATATTGGTGAAAGGTTTAACTTCTCCATATGCTTCAATAATTGCTGCATAGGTTGCTTGAGCAAGATATTCATCTTGTATTGCATATGTCAACATTTCATCTAGTGTATATACTCCATCAGTTGATAGAGCAGTAGCTGTAGCACCATAATCATCTACTTTTGCATAATCTGAAGATGCACTAACTCCAATTCCTATAAAGATAAAACTTGTAACGACTAAACCTAAGAATATAAAGAATATTGTTTTTTTGTTCATTTGAATGCCTCCTAATTTTGACTTCACTCAATATACAGTTAAATTGGTTTATTTATTGGTAAAATTTAATAAAATGGCGGAATTATGTAAATTATTTCACATTTTACCAATATAAATTCACATATGTTTGTATACTATATGAAATCGGTTATAATTTGTATAGAGGTAATATATGAGACTAAGTAGACTTAGACAAATCTTAATCACTACTAACATTATGATTATTTTATCCTTAGTTACTTTTGGATTTTTTGCTGCTTTACATCAGCAAGAAACCTCTTTTTTAATTGATCCTGTACAACAAACAAATGATTCAGAAGAATATTATAGAATTGCGGATCTAAATCAAACTGAATATAATATATTTTCCTCATATAATGAACTCGGATATCAAATATTAGGTGGTGGACCTGATCCTACTCCCACTTATCAATACGCACTCGATATGATGGATGTTCAAGAAGCATGGTTATTTACTGAAGGTAGTCCAGATGTTACGATTGCTGTTATTGATACTGGAATAGATGTTAATCATCCAGAATTTGTTGGAAGATTATCGGAAGAATCTTATAATGCAAGAACAGAGGAAATCGGATTGGAATATGTTATTGATGATGTAGGGCATGGAACAGGAGTTGCAGGTGTTATTGGTGCACTTAAAGCTGATGACTTTGGAATTAGTGGAATTGTTCAAAATTGCGAATTATTAATCATTAAAGCTAATGAAGAAGATGATCTTTCAACCACGGAAACAGATGAATCAGAATCATTTTTAGATGATTCAATCAATAGAGGTATTTATTATGCAGTTGATCACGGAGCAGATGTGATTAATATGAGTTTAGGTGGTTCTTTTGCTAATCCTGCAACTTTGGTTGCAGTTAATTATGCAAGAAATCACGGTGTTATTTTAGTTGCTGCAGCAGGAAATGAAGCATCTGACGAATTATTTTACCCAGCATCATTTGACGAAGTGATTTCGGTATCAGCAGTTGACAATTTTAGAATTTTCGATGCTGAATATTCAAGTTATGGACCAAAAATTGATGTTGCAGCTCCAGGAACTGATATTGTGACAACCTATATAGACCAAGGATATGTAAGAATGAACGGAACATCATTAGCTTCACCTCAAGTTGCGGGTATTGCAGGACTTTTAATTTCATATTATCCTAGTGAATCAAGTCAGGACATCATAGATAGAATCATATATAGTGCAGTTGATGAAGGTACTCTAGGTAGGGATGACTATTATGGATATGGTATTGTTAATGCAAATCTTGCAATGATGATGAATCTTGTTGCTGTAACATTTGAAACTTATGAGGGAACATTGATTGATCCAATTTATGTATATAGTGGACACACTATTAATGTTTTAAGTCCTTCCAAAGACGGATATACATTTGAAGGATGGTACAAAGATGAATTATTTACAGAAGTCTTTTCTATGGGTGTTGATCTAATCACCGAAGCTATGACTTTATATGCGAAATTTAGCCCTATCTTGTATTCGATTCATTTTATAACAGAAGGTAGTATTGTAGCAGATATTCAAGTGTCTTATGGAACAATCATAGATATACCAACAACATCATTAGCAGGTTATACATTTGAAGGATGGTATTGGGATGAAAGTTATCAGCATTTATATACAGCAGTACCAGTGAATTCAAACTTCACGCTTTATGCACGCTTTGCCCCCATTATGCATCAAGTTACTTTTTATGATCTAGATGAAGTGTTATCGATTTTACCTGTTCAAGAAGGTGAAACCTTTAATTTATATGAACCAGAGTACACTGAGCATCCATTTATTGGATGGTACACGGATATTGAACTAACTGAGTTATTTGAAATACATCCAATATTTGATGATATAAATCTTTATGCCAAATTTGATGATCAGGTTTACAAAATCATCTTTTATAAAAGTGATTTATTAACAATTGAAGAAGAGAGTTATGTACATACAGGAGATTCTGTGACTGCTCCAGACGGTCCAGTCAAGGCCTCCTCTCCTTCCTTTGATTATATATTTACTGGATGGAGCGAGTCTTATGATAACGTAATTGAAAACCTTTCGATATATCCTACATATGATAGTATATATAAACCTGAATCTATTTATTTGTTACCAGGAGTAGATACATTTGAAATGGGTGAACAATGGGTTGATGGAGGAACATCACTTATTGATCCATTATTAACAGTAAGCATCAGATCATCATTAGATATCAATCAAAATGGAAAATATTTCATTTTTTATGATATTTATGATTCGGAACAAGTAATTGATACACGTACCAGAATTATTAATGTGATTGATGCTAAACCAGAAGTTGTTATAACACTTAATCCAGATATCACAACCATTAATCAGGGAGATACATACGAAGATCAAGGCGCTACAACTAATATTGGAGAAGTTGTTTCAGATGGATTTGTAGATACCACCCTAGCTGGAGTTTATATCATAAATTATACTGTAAGTATAGAAGATGAAGTTTTTACAAAGAAAAAATATGTTTATGTTATTTCAGTTACACATGAGATCACAACATCAACCATATATTATCAAGATGATAAAAGAGGGTGGTTAAGATGAGAAAATTTCTTATTGTAAGTTTATTTATTTTAGTTTTATCTCTATCATCTTGTATGGAAACTTCTGCGAGTAATCTTAAATTAGAATTAAATCCCGGAGTAGACACCATTGAAATAGGTTCCGAATTTGTTGATGCGGGAGCAACTGCTAGTTATGGATATCGCAGTTTAACTCCTATTATTATCGAAAACAATGTAGATTCTAGCACCATTGGAGTATATCAAATTACTTATAAAATCAGTTATTTAGATTTTGAGAAATCAATTGTTAGAATGATAACCATTATTGATGAAACACCACCTGTTCTTACCCTAAATCCTGGAGTTGATACGATTGCTGTTGGTCAATCTTGGATTGATGCTGGAGTGCAAGTCGTAGATAACAGTAATGAGATTATTGAAGCTGAGATTACAAATTCAGTCGATACAAATACTAAAGGTGAATATATAGTTACATATTCTGCAACAGATTCTAGTGGAAATAATTCTGTAATCATAAGGTATGTTAATGTGATTGAATTACCATAAATAAAAATGAGAAATTCATAGATAATTAGAGTCTATGAATTTTTTTTGAAAAATATATATTAATAATATTTATTTAGTAAAATTATAATTGAAATAGTGACTTACTTAGAAAAACATGAAGTTTTTAAACATATTTACGTTATTTTTTATATATTTTGTAATATAATGAGAGTAAAGAATAGGAAAGGGGTTTTGCCCATGTTTTTTTCGAGAAAAAAGAAAGCTCTTAAATTAGCAGAACAACAAGAAAAAGCTCATAAATTAGCAAAACAACAAGAAATGGCTTATAAATTAGCAGAACAACAAGAAAAAGCTGAGTTAGCTAAAAGAGAAGCTGAAAAAGCTGCTATTGTAGAAAAAAAGGTTGAACCGATCAAACCAACACCTGTTGTAAAGAAGAAAGTTGTTTCAAAATCCAAAGTTGCTTCACCTAAACCAAAAGCTTCTAGTGTGAATCGGAAGGTTAAAAAACCAGATAAGGACCTTGATAAAGAAGATACTAAAAATGCTAAGTATCATGTTTCTCAAAACAAGAATCCTAGAAGTGATAGTTATCGAAAGTGGCGTATCAGAAAAGAAGGCTCCAATAAAACGATTAAATACTATGAGACACAAAGAGAAGCAATTGAATATGCAGATGATTTAGCAGAAACTGCAGGAACATCTGTTGTGATTCATAAAATGGATGGTTCGATTCGTAAACAGGATTATACAAAGAAAGCATAGAAGTTAGTTCGCTAACTTCTTTTTGCATCTTGGAGAACTTTTTTAGCAACTTAGATTGGATCTTATTGATTTATGGGCGTCTAATCGGTTATGATGAATACTATAAGGTTGGTGAAGATATGAAAATTGAAGTCAAAAGACACCAGGAATATGGTGAACCTAAAATTGTCATAGATTGTCAAGAAAATGATGCAACAATTGATCAAATCTTAGAAATGCTTCAAGAAACATCAGTTGATTTTACAGGCAAGAAAAATGATAGAAACTTCATTTTTAAAGCTAAAGAAGTATATTATATTGAAAGTATTGAAGATCAGTGCTTTCTATATACAAAAAACGATGTTTTTGATTGCAAATACCGGCTATATGAAACTGAAAATAAGCATTCTTCTTTTATAAGAGTTAATAAGAATATCGTATTAAATTATAAAAAAATTAAATTTTTTAAATCTAGTATTAATGGTAGATTAGATGCAACTTTGAATAATGGTGATCGTGTAGAAATATCACGCACCTATGTTCAACAGCTAAAAGCTTTATTGGGAGGAGAATCCAAATGAAAAGTTATTTAAAACTCTATGCATATACATATGCAATCGTAAGTATTATTGTCTTTATACTTGCATTAGCCATTTACAGATTTTATGCAGTTAATTTACCCATTAAAAATCTATTTTGGGGAAGTATATTTATTTCCTTATTATTTGCATTATCCCTTAAAGTTTTTAAAGAAACATGGGGAAATGGTGTTCTCAATATCATTGTTGGTTACTTGATTATTCTACCAATTACATTTATTATTAGAACCATGTATGGAACAGTTCTTTTTAGAGGAACATTTGCAATCTATATCCTAGGTTTAATTTATGCAGTAGTTTATTCACTAGTGATTTTATATGGTTCAGTTAAGAATAAGAAGATGGAAAGTAAGTTAAATGAATTATTAAAGGAACAAAAGGATTCAACAGAAGAATAAAAAGCACTCGAGAGTGCTTTTTCGTTTTCGTTTATTCAACTGGCTTCAAATTAATTTGAAGTCTTTTTTGTTTAATCTCTAATTGTTAATTACAAACAACCATTTCATAGAGGCAATCCAATGAGTCTATTTTCATCTTTTATACTTGCACGATGTCTTATGATGGCGTCACTGACCAATCTTAAAGCATGATCTTGTCCTATTATGCGATTTTTTAGCGTTTCCTCAATGTGTAAAAGCTTTTCTTTGTCCCCAGATATCATTTTAGAGATTGGGATTTGTGTCCACTTAGAAACGATTTCAGTGATGCTTTCTTCAGATACAACTTCTGTAAGTATAGTTTTCCTTCCATTTGTGTTAAGTTCAAAACATCTTCCTCTGGCAGTCTCTTTAGTTAATTGCCAATTCTGTTATAAATTATGTATTTAGCACTGCAATAATTAAGCGCTAATTGCACACAATTTTGCAATTTTATGTTAAAATAGATTACAAAGGAAGTGTCACGATGATAAAGGTACTTTTTGTTTGCTATTCTAATATTTCTAGGTCTCCAATGGCTGAAGGAATTTTTAGAAAAAAGGTTTCTGCTGCTGGGCTATCGGACATGTTTTATATCAAATCAAAGGGGACAGCAGCAATTGAATTAGGTAGTCCACCACACAAAGAAACAATCAAATTATTACAGAAATTAGGTGTAGATACTAAGGATATGGTTTCTGAGAAAATTAATCAGAAAGATTATCTTTTTTACGATTTCATCATTGCCATGGATGATAAAAATATCAAATTTCTGATGAGACATGCGGGTATTTATAGAGATAAAATATATATGTTAAGAGACATTAATACTAAGACAAAAGGACAAATTGTTCCTGATCCATATTATACAAGCACATATGAAGAAGTTTATCGTCTCATAGATGAATCATTAGAAGAGTGGTTAACCATGTTTAAGATTAATAAATTACTTCATTTTATAGATTTGGATCAATATTTAATCAATCAAAAACCATTATTTCTAAGAAATCCTGAGTATTATTATTGGAGCATAGAAGAAGCAGTTTATATATTGAATGATGATGCACCTATCGATATTATTGAAAGCTATAAATCTTTTTATACTGAAGAAGAATAAAAACTTATAATAAAGGTTTTTCTTATTGACTTTTAAGCACCTTAAAAGTTATAATTATATAGCATGTTTAAGGCCTCATAGCCAAGTGGTAAGGCAAGGCACTGCAACTGCCTGATCATCGGTTCAAATCCGTTTGAGGCCTCCAGGTGAATACCATGGCACTATCATTGATAGTGCTTTTTATTTTCTATTATTGAGCAATATTTACGTGTTTTTTGATGTTCACTTTAGATTATGATGATTTTACTATATAATAGAGGGTGAACTTATACGTTTTTTAATATAAATAAATAGAAATAGGAGAATAATATGGAAAAAAATGAATATAAAATTGCTTTAATGATTGATTCGGAGAATGTTTCTCATAAATATATAAAATCAGTTATGAATGAAATAGCAAAATATGGAAAAATAGTAATTGCAAGATTCTATGGAGATGTCTATAATCTTTCAAAAGAATGGCATAAGACAGCTCAAGATTATGCAATAAAACCTGTACACCAATATAATGTAGCTATTGGTAAAAATGCTGCAGATATGGCGATGGCATTAGATGCTCAAGAAATGATGTATCAAGAAAAAGTGAATACGTTCTTTTTGGTTACTAGTGACAGCGATTTCACACCTTTAGCGATGAAGCTTAAAGAAGGTGGAATGCACGTTATTGGCGTTGGAAATGAAAAAAAAGTCACATCAGCCTTTAAATCTTCATGTAATGAATTTAAATATTTTGAATATTTAGATGATGAAGATGAAGAAAATAGTCAAACAAGAGACAATTCTGAATCAGAAAGCCAAGAAATTGGAGGAATCATTAAGAGTATTATCATTGAAAATGGTGTTGATAACCGCATTCAATTGAGTCGGCTTGGCGATATCCTTATGAATAGATTTTCTGATTTTGATTCAAGAAAATATGGAGCAAAAAGTTTATCTAGTTTAGTTAATACGATCAATGGTTTATCTATATCATTAGAGAAGACAACGACCTATGTTACTTTAGACTCTAAATTGACAATGACAGATATATCTAAATCAATTATTGCTATCATTTCTAAAAACAAGAGTAAAGAAATGATATTAACGAAAATTAAACAAGAATTAGAAAAAATGTATCCGGGATTTAACTATCAGGAATTAGGATTCACAAGATTTAGTAAATTAGTGGGAAGTATCCCCTCAATAACAGTAAAAAATAACGCAGCAAAGCTAAAGTAAGATGAAGACTTTTGATATCAAAAGTGATATGCCCACAACTCAAGCAGCCGGAATTCGATTAGCTAATATAATTCGAACATCTAACGGAAAAGATAAAATCATTAAAATTATTCATGGATATGGATCAACAGGTGTTGGGGGATCAATCAAGAAGACTGTTCACACTTCTTTAAGAAATAGAGTGAGATCTGGAGAAATAAAAGCGTATATTCCCGGTGAGGCATTTAGCCAACCCATGGGATTTGATGAAACAATCAGAACGTATAAAAATCTGTTAATTTCCGATTCGGATTATAAGAAAATGAATGATGGAATCACTTATGTGATCCTTAAATAAGGGGAGGATTTTTTTATGGATCTTAATGATGTCCGAAAACAAAAAGCGCGTCTAGAAGTATTCATCGTCACATCGTGGATAATTCTGTTTGTTGCTTTTATCTTTGCGATAACTAGAACATTTATATGGGTTGCCGGCATTTTATTTATTATTGCGGGAATAGGGTTATGGTATGGTCAAACTAGGTTTAAAAGATTAAGTACAAGTTTCAAAGATAGTTATGTAAAAAAAATGCTTGAAGAAATTCTTCCCGATTGCACTTACGACCCCAAACAAGGAATTGATAAGGAAGTTGTATATGATTCCAAAATATTACATAAAGAAGATCGTTATCACAGTGAAGATTTACTAACAGGGAATCTTTTAGGGAAACATTTCACCTCAGCTGATGTTCATCTACAAGATGTAAGAAGCAATGGAAAAACAACTACGGTTGTAACTGTTTTTCAAGGTAGATTTTTTATGATTGACTCAAATAAAAAATATGAACAAGAAGTATATATCATGCCTAATCATACATATTTATTTGCAAGAGGTGAAGATTTAAAGAAGATTGATATGGAATATATTGATTTCAATCAGCATTTTGATGTCTTTAGCCGAGATAAGCTTGCTACTTTTGCTTTACTCAAGCCTAGATTTATGGAAAAATTGGTTGAATTTTCAAATCAGAATAGAAAAGTCATGTTTGGATTCAGAAATGAGACGATTTTTGTTGCGATTGATTCAAGAAAAGATACGTTTGATATCAAAGTTCTTCATGAAATCAATGAAAGCTTTTTTGATGAGATAAAAAATGAAATTAATCTCGTTGAAGAATTACTTTCTTTACTCCCCTAATGCGTTTTTGTTTCAGTTAATTAATCACTGATGTAAAATGTATATAGACATATTATTTGAAAAGAAGGTTGAACTGAATGAAAAAAACATTAGCATATAAGTCAAAAAATGAAATTATAGCAACGATAATCATTTTATTTTTATCTATCGTCTTGGTTTTTGCATTCTTAATGAATTATCATTTTGAGTATGCATTACTTCCAAATGTTATTAAAATATTTGTCGTTGTGTTTATTATTATCGCAATAGTTTCTTTGCTGCAATTGATTATGCTTCTTCAAAATCCAAAAATTATAATGGAGCACGATGATGAGAATGTTTATTACTATCGTGGAAAAAACCATAAAGTTGTTGTTCCATTCAATGCAATGCAAAATATCATTATCAGAACAAGCATATGGACAAAACCTTTCGTTGTATATACAGCTATTGTGATTGAGACAAAAGATGGAACCATCTATTTCAGACATATTTCTATGATGAATGAAGTCAAGGACTATATTCAAAATATTGCGTATCATGAAGGATCTCGATAACATAATTCATTAAAAAAAATAACTTTCAAACGAAGGTTATTTTTTTATTGTATTTTTAATTAATTTTGTTAGTTCAATAATCAATAGAGGAAGTAATACTAAGCCAAGTATAATCAACCATTGAGTAATCGTTGGCATTACAATCTTAAAGATTGATCTAGAAAATGGAAGAGCAACTACTAAAAATTGAAGAATAAGACTGACTGCAAATGCATAAAATAAATAGTTATTTCTCTTCATTTTAAAGATTGAGTGTTTTTGACTTCTAACATTAAATGCATGAACGAGCTGCGAAACAGCTAATACAATAAATGTCATTGTTTGAGCAGTTATCATTCTCATTGCGGGATCAGATGTCATTTTCCATCCAATGATATATGCGGCAAATGAAATGAGTCCAAGCATCAAGCCTTGCCAAGCAATATTTTTCCCTAAACCATCTGCAAAAATTGATTTTTTACTATCTCTAGGCATATCTTTCATGATGTCTTTTTCTTTTGGATCGAGACCTAAAGCAATTGCCATTAATGAGTCAGTAACGAGGTTTACCCATAAGATTTGTACAGCGGTTAGTGTTGTAACTCTTGTGCTAAAGATAAGTATACCGATACTTGTTCCTAAAAAGATAACGATAATTTCTCCGATATTACAACTTAGCAAGAAGTGGATAGCTTTTTTAATGTTTGAGAAAATGGTTCTCCCTTCACTAACAGCATTCACTATTGTTGAGAAATTGTCGTCAGTTAAGATCATGTCAGCAGCACCTTTGGCAACTTCAGTACCCGTAATACCCATTGCAATTCCTATATCTGCTTTTTTAATCGATGGAGCATCATTGACACCATCACCTGTCATTGCTACGACATGTCCCGATTGTCTCCATACATCGACAATACGCACTTTATTTTCCGGACTAACTCTGGCGTAAACTCTAATTTTTTGATAAATTTCAACATATTCTTCATCACTCATTAAATCAAGTTCATGACCAGTAATCGCCATATCATCGGTATTCAATATCTTAAGTTCTTTAGCGATAGCAACTGCAGTATTGATGTGATCACCGGTAATCATAATTGTCTTAATTCCAGCTTGATCACACAATGCAATTGAATCCTTAACTTCAGGTCTTGCAGGATCCATCATCCCAACTAGTCCTAGTAAGGTTAAATCATTTTCAAGCAATTGATTGTCAAGGTCTTTGATATCTATGGAAGCATCTATTTTTTTATAAGCGATAGCAAGGACTCTTAAAGCTTGATTTGCCATTTCATGATTCATTTCCTCATAAGATTTTAAATCTGAAGGTTTTCCATTCTCTATTGCTTTAGATCGTTTAAAAATAACATCAGGTGCACCTTTGATGACTGCATACCTTCCATCTTCAAAATCATGCACTGTTGTCATAAGTTTTCGCTGTGAATCAAAAGGAAGTTCATATACCCTTGGATATTTATTAATGATGTCTACTGGATCTTGTCCTAAAGAAATCGAAAGGTCGGTAAATGCGATTTCGGTAGGATCACCTATTTTAATATAATCTGTTTCAGTCTTTCGAAGTTTCGTATCATTACATAAAGCACCATATATACCCATCTTATTTAGGGTAGCAGATGATTCCATATTTTGCTTAATATCAAATGTTTCTTGATTTAAGTAAACTTTTTTTACTGTCATCAAGTTTTGAGTCAGTGTTCCAGTTTTATCAGAACAGATAATGCTTGTTGAACCTAATGTCTCAACTGCAGGCAATGTTCTAATAATCGCTTGTTTCTTGACTAAGTTTTGCATACCTAAAGCAAGTACAATCGTAATGATTGCCGGTAAGCCTTCAGGTATCGCTGCGACTGCTAAAGCAATGGATGTTAGTAACGCTTCTTTCCAGACCTCAAAAGTTGCTCCATCACCAAATACATAAGCTTCAACAATGGTGATTGCAAAAATAACAAATGTGATTGCTAATGCAATCATGGCAAGCATTTTACCAAGTTGAGCCATACTTTTTTGTAGAGGTGTGAGCTCATCCTTGGTCTCATTAAGCATTGTTGCTATTTTTCCTAATTCCGTAGACATACCGGTTGCTAAAACAATTGCTTGTCCTCTACCATAGGTAACAACAGTTCCCATGTAACCAAGATTAATACGATCACCCAAAGGAATATCATCCTCATTCAGTGCATGACTTACCTTTTCAACGGTTATTGCTTCACCAGTTAATGTTGATTCATCTATTTTTAGATTAATTGATTCAATGATTCTGACATCTGCTGGAACATAATCTCCAGCATCTAATAGCACCAAATCTCCAATAACAATTTTTTTAACATCAACAATTTGATCAATGCCATCCCTTTTTACTTTCACTTTGGGAGATGATAAAGCTTGAATAGAAGCTAAAGCTTTTTCAGCTTTTGCTTCTTGGAATAAACCTAAAATTGCATTTAATATAACAATGCCAATGATTAATAAACCTTCTGCAATATCGCCTGTTAGAAATGATAAAATAGAAGCACCAATTAAGACGATAATCATGAAATCCTTTATTTGATCGATGAACTTCAATATCCACGATTTTTTCTTTGGTTCATCCAATTGATTATATCCGTTGATATCGAGTCTATTATTTACTTCAACAAGAGATAAACCCTGACTGATATCAGTAGTTAATAATATATCGAGTTCGTCTATCTCATATTGATGATAATGACTTTGCATAATATCCTCCATAAATAAAGCTGTTTATGATGGTTAATTGTATCATGAAATCATTAATGATACAAGAAAAAAAGAAGGATGAGCTCTTCAATATCTTACTTGCTTTAATATAGAGAAAAAGCCTAAAAAATTGATCATTTTACAGTTTTGATCAAAGTAATTTTTAATTAAATTTAGAATTTTAAAAAACTAAACTATCTTTATTTTTGGAAAACGTTATCATCAAATCTTTGAGAGCATCAGACTTGATTTGACCTTTTTTTTCAGAGGTTATAATGTTATAATTAACATGTAAACAAACGATACTTATAATAAAGGAGTTCAATATGAACATACAGCAACGGATTACGAGTGAAAAGCTTGCACTTTTTGAGTCTCAAATAAAAAAGAATAAAGATTTACCCGGACCATTAATGCCGACGTTACACGATGCACAGCACATTTTTGGTTATATCCCAATTTCTATACAAAAAATTATAGCAAAAGAATTAAACGAGAGTGTAGCAAAAATCAATGGTGTAGTCACATTCTACAGCAATTTTTCTATTACTCCAAAGGGTAGAAAAACACTAGGTGTTTGTCTTGGAACCGCATGCTATGTGAGAGGCTCACAGACAATTATGGATACACTTGAAGAAGAGCTAGGCATCAAATCTGGACAGACAACAAAAGATGGAGAGATAACTTTAGAGGCAACAAGATGTATTGGTGCATGTGGACTTGCTCCAGTTTTTTCTGTAGGCGATAAAATTTATGGTAGTGCAACTATTGCAAAAGCAAAACAGATTCTTAAAGAAATGAAAGCAGCAAAAGATGAATCAAAATAAAAAAACCGAATGTATAAAATAGTATTCATTAAAAATGAAATGACGAGAGGTACAATATGAAATCATTAAAAGAATTAAGAAAATTAAGAAACGAAGCATACGATAAAATCATGATGAAGGGTATTGAAAATGGATTTCGTATTCAAGTCGGTTTGGGAACCTGTGGCATTGCTTCAGGTGCAGCTGATGTTTTATCCTCATTTATCGAAGAAATTGAAAAAAACGAATCTAAAAATGTAAACCTAACTCAAGTGGGTTGTATGGGCGAGTGTGCCTATGAACCTATGGCAGAATTAATTGATAAATATGGACAAACTTTCATTTACTGCAATTTAACCGCAACAACAGCAAAAGAAGTATTTGAAAGACATGTTCTTAATAATGAGCCAGTATTAAGACTCTTATTAACAACTAAGAAAGGGTAGGTGAGATTATGCTAGAAAGAATACATGTTATTATTTGCGGTGGAACTGAATGTAGTAATACCGAATCTGTTGTTATTAAAAAAGCATTTGAATCTCAACTCAATGACTTAGGTATCCAAGATGAAGTTGCACTTGTACTTACAGGTAGTAAAGGATTATGTCTTTTAGGACCAGTTATTGTTGTTTATCCTGGAGAAATCTTTTACGTTGATGTAACAGAAAATGACGTTAAAGAAATTTGTGAAGAACATTTCATCAAAGGTAATCCTGTAAAACGGTTATTTTATGATGATCCCGTAGCACAAAAGAGAATTAAGAAAAATAGTCAAGTAAGATTTTATGGCTTACAAAAGCGAATTGCATTAAGAAATTGTGGTGCTATTAATCCCCTAGATATCAATGAATATATTGCTAAAGAAGGATATGTTGCCTTAGGAAAAGTATTAACAGCATATACACCACAACAAACGATTGATGAAGTGATCAATTCTGGATTACGCGGTCGTGGTGGTGGAGGATTTTCTGCTGGTAGAAAGTGGCAATTTGCAGCAAATTCAGTCTCAGATCAAAAATATGTTATTTGTAATGCTGATGAAGGTGATCCAGGTGCATTTATGGACCGTGCTGTTTTAGAAGGTGACCCACATTCAGTATTAGAAGCAATGTCAATATGTGGATATGCAATTGGAGCAAATCAAGGGTATATTTATGTTCGTGCTGAATATCCTGTTGCTGTTCAAAGATTAAATATAGCAATCAAACAAGCACGTGAACTCAATTTATTAGGTAATGATATCTTTGGTAGTGGATTTAATTTTAACATTGATATTCGTTTAGGTGCTGGCGCATTTGTCTGTGGCGAAGAAACTGCGTTAATCGCATCAATTGAAGGAAACCGCGGAATGCCTAGACTCAAACCTCCATTCCCAGCAGTTCGAGGCTTATGGGGAAAACCAACAAATGTTAACAATGTTGAAACACTTGCTAATATTCCTGTAATCTTCCTTAAGGGATCAGATTGGTTTAAAGCAATTGGTACAGAAAAATCAAGTGGAACTAAGGTTTTTGCCTTAGGTGGAAAAATAAATAATACTGGGCTCGTAGAAGTTCCAATGGGAACAACCCTACGTCAAGTTATTTTTGATATTGGTGGTGGAATACCTAATAAACGCAAGTTTAAAGCCGTTCAAACAGGTGGTCCATCAGGTGGATGTATTACTGAAAAAGATTTGGATACACCGATTGATTTTGAAAATTTAACAGCACTTGGATCGATGATGGGTTCTGGTGGAATGATTATTATGGATGAAGATAATTGTATGGTTGATGTAGCACGCTTTTATTTAGACTTCACAGTTGATGAATCGTGCGGTAAATGTACACCATGTCGTGAAGGAACGAAACAAATGCGAGATATCTTAGACCGCATATGTGAAGGTCAGGGTGAGTTAAGAGACTTAGATGAACTTGAAAAATTAGCATTAATGATTAAAGAAACATCTCTTTGCGGTTTAGGGCAAACAGCTCCCAACCCAGTCTTATCAACGCTCACACATTTTAGAGATGAATATATTGCACATGTTGTTGATAAAGCATGTCCAGCTGGTGTTTGTCGCGAATTGACAAACTTTGTCATTGAAGATAATTGTATTGGTTGTACTAAATGTGCCAGACATTGCCCAGTTAACGCAATATCAGGTTGGCCAAAACAATTACATCTAATTGATTTAGAATTATGTATCCGTTGTGGTGCTTGTAAGAAAGCATGTCCTGTAGGGGCTATTTCAAGTCAACCAAATCCGCAGGAGGTAAGCTTATGAAAAAAGAAATTAAATTAACGATCAATGGTAAGCAATTTAGTGCCTCATCAGATCAAACCATCTTAAAAGTTGCTGAACAAAATGATATTTTCATACCAAGATTATGCTTTCTAGAAGGCATTCATGAAGAAGGAAACTGTCGTTTATGTTCTGTTAGAGTTAATGATCAAAAAAATCTTAAACCTGCATGTAAAACTTATGTTGAAGAAGGTATGCAAGTTATTACTGATGATGCTCAAATATACCAACATGTATCAACAAATTTAGAGCTACTTTCTCATAAGCATCGCTTTGAGTGTTTTACATGTACAAGAGAAGATAATTGTGAATTCTTAGATTTATTGAGAAGATACTCGATTGAAAATGATTTGAACCACATGTATGGTATTTATGATAAACCTATATATTTTACTGACACATCAGGCGTGATGGTTATTGATAGTAGTAAATGTATTTTATGTGGACGTTGTGTTTCAGCTTGCGAACAATTATCAGGCTTGAGTATTCTTGGGTTCAATGAACGAGGATCAGATACGTACATAGGACCTGCTTTATTTCATAGTCTTGAAGATTCAGGATGCATCTATTGTGGTAAATGTATTCAAGCTTGCCCAACAGGTGCTCTTGGAGAAAAAGATGATGTTAAACAATTAGAATATGCACTTCGTGATCCTAAGAAAACGATTGTTGTTCAAGTTGCTCCATCTGTACGTGCTGCACTTGGTGAAGAGTTTGGGTATCCAATTGGTACCAATGTTGAGGGACAAATGTTTGCTGCTCTAAAGGCATTGGGTGTTAAAGAAATTATTGATACAAACTTTACAGCAGACTTAACAATTTTAGAAGAAGGAACTGAGTTCATTTCACGTTTAGAAAATGGTGGACCATTTCCAATGTTTACATCATGTTCGCCAGGATGGGTTAATTTCTTAGAGTTATACAATCCAGAATTAATTCCAAATCTTTCATCTTGTAAATCTCCTCAACAAATGGCAGGAGCAATGATAAAGACATATTATGCAAATGAGCTAAAATTAGATCCTAAACAAATTGTGTCTGTAGCAATTATGCCTTGTATCGCTAAAAAGGAAGAAGCTAGAAGACCAGATATGGGTAGAGATGGATATAGAGATGTTGATATTGTTTTAACAACGAGAGAATTTGCTCGTTTAATTAAACATCGTCAAATTCCATTTAGAGATTTAGAACCGATTAAACCTTTTGGTGACTTGGCTGTTTATACAGGTGCTGGTAATATATTTGGTGCTACCGGTGGTGTTATGGAAGCTGCACTTAGAACAGTTACTGAAATTTTAGAAGGTAAATCAACTCCTGTTGATTTCAAAGAAGTTAGAGGAATTAAAGATATTAAAGAAGCCAGTTATATGATTAAAGGTACACAAGTAAATGTTGCTGTAGTTCATGGTGGGAAAGCAATAAAAGACTTCCTTGCAAGTTTAAAAACTAGCGAAAAGCAGTATCATTTTGTGGAATTCATGGGATGTACTGGTGGTTGTATTAATGGTGGTGGACAACCGATTGTTTCAGCTAGATTATATGAATCAAATGACGTAAGAACATTAAGAGCATCAGTTTTATATAATATTGATTCAAATGCTGAGCTCCGCAAATCTCACCAAAATCCATCAGTAATTAAGATTTATGAGAAATTTTTAGGAAAACCTAACTCTCATTTAGCACATGAATTATTACATACACATTATAAGAAGAGAGAAAGTTATAGTAATATCAAATAAATTTAAGTACAATAAGGAGACTTACTATAAGAAGTCAAGCTAATAATTCAATTAAATACTAAAAGACC
>CAZVDQ010000015.1:12188-29287 GCA_964625435.1 uncultured Mariniplasma sp. | reverse complement strand
TGGACAAACCTCTTTTGTTACGACACATGTTCTCATCGGAATTTTTTTGACTTTAGTCATTTAAGTCACCTCTTTATTCAATACTTAATATAAGATGCCTTCACCTTGAGCCATTGTTTCACTTTTGATGTCAATACTCCAACCACATGCTTGAACTGCAAGTTTAACATTTTGGCCTAATTTACCAATAGCAAGTGATAATTGATTATCAGGAACAATTGCTAAAGCATTTTTATCTTTTGGATTCACTCTTGTAACCGCTAAAACTTCAGCAGGTTGTAATGCATTGGCAATTAATTCTTTTTCATTATCGCTCCAACGGAATAAATCAATCTTTTCATCGCTTAAAGCTTTAACAATTTCACGAATTCTAGATCCACCTTCACCGACACATGCACCAATTGGATCAACTTTTGGATCGTTGGATTTAACACCAATCTTTGATCGATCTCCTGGATCACGTGAAATACCCATAACTTCAATGATTCCATCTTTGATTTCTGGAATAAAACTTTCCAAAAGACGAATAATTAAACTTGGATGTGATCTACTGACAAATACTTTTGGCCATTTTGTCTTCATTTCAACATCAGAGACATAAACTCTTACGTAATCACCAATATGGAAGTTATCTTTTGGAAGAGCTTCTTTTTTAGGCAGTAAGGTTGTTAAATCTTTACCAATATCTAATCTGAAGTGGTCATCAGCAACATCAATAACTCTTGCTGTAATCATTTCATGTTCAAAAGCTTTAAAGTGTTTATAAAGGTTTTCTTTCTGCATATTTATAAGTGTTTCATTAAGTCTACTCTTGAAATCACGGACAGCAAAATGTCCAAAATCCTTTGGATCAATTTTTTGTTCTAAAACGTCCCCAACTTTGATACGTGAGTTGATTT
Organism: uncultured Mariniplasma sp.; assembly: GCA_964625435.1. Taxonomy (GTDB): domain Bacteria; phylum Bacillota_I; class Bacilli_A; order Acholeplasmatales; family Acholeplasmataceae; genus Peloplasma. The sequence goes on along the minus strand of CAZVDQ010000015.1, from coordinate 28,388 downwards.
GCTTTGCTTCATCAATTAACATCTGTGTGTAATTTTTGTCTGCATCAATACTATATTCTTCAACAACTAAATGTTGTTTGTATACAAGAATTTCATATTTTTCTTCTCTGATATCTACACGACAAGATCTAACATCGTGAGCTTTTTTACATCCCGCAATCATTCCTTGAATAAAAGCTTCAACAACTTGATCGTGTGTTAATTCTTTTTCATCAGCAACTGCTTCGATGTTTTTAAAAAATTCTTTGCTAATCATATATTATCCTCCTAAAATTTAATGGCTGTACGCATTTTCTTAGCGTCATCAAATTTGATTTCGATTTTTTTGAAACGACCTTTGTCGTTAACTTCTAATGTTATTATATCATTTTCAAATGATATGAGAGTACCTGTTCCCTTGTATTTAGGTGATACCAGGCAAATGTACTGTGAAACAGCATTTGTTAGTTCTTCTTTCGTATTTATTGGTCGTTCTGCACCCAAAGAAGATAACTCAAGGAAATAATCAGGATCAAGATCATCATCACTTAATGTTTCAATAAATTCTAAATGAATTTTTTCAAGTGTGTCGATGTCAATCGAATCAGTATCTAGTAAAATTTCTACAATCTTTTCCCCAAATTCTCTTTTGGTTTTTATACTGTAAATTTCAAGGTTAACTTTACTGATTATTGGGATTAATTTTTTTCTAATATTCTCTATATTCATTTTGACCTCAATAAAATAAGCGGAAATCATCATCCCACTCAACTTTAGGCTTATAGTATAGCATTTTTTCATTTATATTTCAATTTATTAGATGATTTTTATGCATTTTATATTCAAAAGGATTTTTATTGCGAATCATTTGCAACAAGAGTAAACTATGATATAATAATATTGCGAATCATTTGCAACAAGGAGACCAGACATGAAAAAAATCATACTCACTATTTTTATATTATCAACCTTCATCTTTTTAACGAGTTGTTCTACAAAACAAACTGCTGACATTGTGACTACAATGTTTCCAGGATATGATTTTGCAAGACAAATCGTTGGAGACAAAATGACAGTAAGCCAGATCATCCCCCCTGGAGCAGAGGTTCACAATTATGAGGCAACAAGTCAAGATATGGTTTCAATTAAAAAAGCTAAATTATTCATTTATACAAGTCTTGATATCGATACTTGGATCAAGAATCCAGAAACGATTGGTGGAACCGATACAATTGTGATGAATTTATCTCAAAATTATTCACCTGTTGCATATCCTTATCCTTTGTTAATACCCTTAGGAGAACAACAAGCAAACACTATCCATTTTTGGACTGATCCAGCGAATACAGTTCAATTAATTGATGCCATTTTAGAACAAATTGTTAGCATCGATTTAGATAATGAAGCCTATTATAGACAAAATGCTGAATCCTATATTAATCAAATCAACGATATGAGTCAACAAATTAGCGATTTTCTTACCAGTGATACTTATCTTGGTTCAACCATCTATTTTGCTGGGCATAATGCTCTCGGATCGTTTGCTGCAAGATATGGATTACACATTTTTCCTCTTTTTGAAGAATTCAAGCCTGATGCTGATCTCACATCTAATGAACTCATTACATTTACTAATGAGGTAAAAGATCGTGGAACCCATTATTTATTTATTGACGCTTTAGAGTTTCCTAAAGCGGCAAACACAATCAAAGGACAACTTGCATTAGACAATTACGATCTTAATTTATTAACACTCTATTCATTTGAAAATGTATCGAAAATAGACTTTGAAGGGAATGTGACTTATCTCGATTTGCTTGAACGAGATTTTAATCAACTGCAAATCGCATTAGTCATTACATAAACATATGATTGATTATCAGAACGTTTCAGTATCTTTTGGAAAATTTAATGTTCTTGCTGATGTCAACTTCCATATAAAAAACGGAGATTTTCTTCATATTATTGGACCGAATGGCAGTGGGAAAACAACTTTAGTTAAACTTCTTGTTGGCCTATTAAAGCCTTCATCTGGTATAATCACAACAAATGAGCATATGCATATGGGCTATTTGCCTCAAAAACTCAATTCAAAACCAAATCTTCCAATGACAGTTTGTGAAGTCATTTATAGCGGTTTTAAAAAACAACGATTAGTTCCCAAAAAAGATGAACTTGATTTAATTAAATCTTGGTTGGCAACTATGGAAATACCTCAGTTGCTCCAATCAAGTATGTCTTATCTATCAGGAGGACAACAACAAAGAGTTTTTTTGATTAGAGCTTTAATCTCAAACCCTGATTTATTAATTCTAGATGAACCTGCATCAGCACTTGATCCCTCATTTAGAGAAAAGTTTTATCTCATGCTTTATGATTTACAACAAAAAAAAGGTATGACAATTATTCATGTAACACATGATCTAACAGATGCAGTAAAAGAAAATTGTCTAACCATGTATGTTGATCAAACGATTAAATTCTTTGGCCCTTATCAATCGTTTAAGGAATTTGAGCATAGGGGGCATCATCATGTTTGATTTTCTTCAATATGACTTTATTCAACAAGCATTCATTATTGGTACTGCTCTTGCGTTATCTGCATCTCTTTTAAGTCCCTTTCTGGTTTTAAATCAACAAGCGATGATTGCAGATGGATTAGCACATGTCAGTTTTGCGGGTATTATTTTAGGTGTTTTACTTTCAAATGAACCTTTGTATCTCGCAATACCCTTTGTCATGAGTGCATCCTTATTAATCAAATACTTATCCGTTAATAAAACGGTAAATGGTGATGCAGCGATAGGACTCGTTTCAGCTGTTTCATTTGCAATTGGTTTAATTCTTGTTAAAAAAGGGCAAGGTTTTAATATTTCAATTGAAAGCTTGCTTGTAGGAAACATTTTCACAGCAACTCAAATCGAGATGATTTTATCCATAGTTATTACTGGGTTAATCGCAGCTTTTATTATTATTTTTTATCGACAATTATTATTGATGACATATGATGAAAATTATGCTAAATTTTCTAAAGTTAGAACAACTCTTTTGGGATATGCATTATCAGCTTTAACTGCATTCTTTATTGTCATTGGTGTTAGAACTATAGGTACTTTATTGATTTCTGCACTTGTTATCTTTCCTTCAGTTATAGCAAGCCAATTTACAAAGAGTTTTAAAAATACTTTATTTATTGGAATCATATCTTCTTTTGTTGTGGTGGTTGCAGGTATATTTATTGCTCACCCTCTGGAAATCCCAGTAGGATCTACAATTGTTATTATTTATGCTATATTACTTACTGTTCTACTTATTTTAAAAGCTATTTTAAGGAGATGAAATTATGAGAATGACACATCAAAGAAAGATGATACACAATCTTTTATCTAAAACACATCAACCAAAGAGTGCTGAAATGATATTTGAAGAGCTTCCGAAGGAAACGTTAAACTTATCAACTGTCTATCGTACGCTTGATGCTTTTTTTGCTCAAGGAATGATATCGAAAAGTACAATGAAGAATACAGCGTACTATTATATCAATCAAAAGAATCATCACCATTACATGATTTGCATAGAATGCCAAAAGATGTATGAAATAGATTGTCACCTTGACCACATTGCTGATCATGTTGCTGAACAACACAATTTCAAGATTACACACCATGATATGACTGTTTATGGATATTGTGAAAATTGTCAAAAGCATTTAAGTGATAAATTATAGTATTTTGAAAAGGAGATGTAATTCATGAAAATACATTTTTATCAAAATTATCGAAAAATACCTGAAATAGAAAAAGTGATTGCCTTAATCAAGGAACAAATGTTTGCAATCAATTCGGAAAAATCAGATTCTGCAATTGATGAAGCATTAAAGAACGCCTTAATGGAAGGCAAAAGAGCCCTTCTTGTATTAAATTATTCTGATGATGATCCTATAGGTTTTATATTTGGTAATATTGGATCTGGAATCGAATCAGGTGGAGATTACTTTTGGATTAATGAAATCCATGTTAAAAAGGATTTCAGACATCAAGGTATTGGTTCATCTATGGTTGAAGCTTTAGAAAACTGGTTGAAAGATCGAAAAATAATGTATATAGCAGCTGTAACAAACAACCAAAATAATCTATCGAAAGGTTTGTTTCATAAACTAAATTATGATATCAAAGACCTTACTTGGATTGACAAAAATCTTCTATAAAAACAAAAAAGCATATCCAATATGCTTTTTTGTTTTTGTGTCATCAAATGAATAAAATAATTAAAATAATCTTACCATTTTCTCGGATCATCGTTTATTGCATCTAAAAATGCCATATCTTTTTGATCAATTCCAAAATCAACGTTTGAATTTTCAATGATTCTTGATTCATGTGTTGATTTAGGAAGTGGAACAGCTCCTTTTTCAATGCAGTAACGAATACTGATTTGAGCAGGAGTCACTTTATATTTTTTAGCCATTTCTATAACGTCATTATTTTTTAATAAATGTCCTATAGCAAGTGGTGAATAAGCTTCAATTAAGATATTTTTTGCTTTACAATATTCATCTGTTTCTTGTTCGTTATGTCCAATAAAATATCCAATTTGATTAACCAATGGAACAACTTCACAATGTGCAAGAATATTATCGATATCCTTAGGTGAAAAATTAGATACTCCAATAGCTTTAACTCTACCATCTTTATAGACCTTTTCTAAAGCTTTATATGCCAATACATTACCTTCACTGCAATCCTTACCAATTTCATTCCATGGCCATGGTGCATGAATAATATAGAGGTCTATATATTCTAATCCTAAAGCTTTCATTGATTTTTCAAAGCCTTCCAAAGCACCTTCATAGGTCTTAATGTGAGATTCCAATTTTGTCGTAATAAAGATTTCTTCTCTTGGAACACCTGAATCCTTAATGGCTTTACCGACACTTTCTTCATTTCTATAAGCAGCAGCTGTATCAATGTGACGATATCCGTTTTTTAAAGCAAGTAATACAGATTGATAAGCCACATCTCCATCTGGAACTTGCCATGTTCCAAAACCAATTTTTGGAATTTTCACACCATTACTTAATGTATAAGTTTGAATTAATGTTTTCATATTTACGTACACCTCTTTCTTAATAATTATAACATTTCTTCTCTTTGGTATGGTAAATAAGGCTCTAAATAAAAAAAATGCCGAAGCATTTATTTTATTTTAATAATTTTATATTGCATGTATCCACCATATAAAGCTATGAGCATTAAAATACTGCCAGTTGCAAGATTTATAATCTCTAAATATGCTTCCATGCTTTGAATTGAAGATAAAATTAATTGAAGAATATAAACAATAAAATAACCATATAATAAGTATCTTACAGTTTTCATTTCTTGTTGTGTCACAATAGAAATTGTCTCATCTTTTTTACGATATATCCTAAAACCAATAACTCCAAGTCCAACTAATACAGCAATTAATACATAACCAATCCATGGTATGAGTTCACTTAAATAGAAAGTGATAATCATATTTGCTCCAATGACGAAAAAGACAATAAATAAGACAAGTTGAACGACTAGACTTTTACGATAAACATTCATTTTTAAATCTCCTTTTGTATTTGTTTTTTGTTTTTTAATGATATACTAATATTGAAATGAGGTATATATATGAAAAAGGCTGTGTATCCAGGAACATTTGATCCTCTAACGATTGGACATTTAGATATTATCAAACGTGCTGCAAGAGTTGTAGATGAGCTTCATGTCGTCGTTGCTGATAATTATAAGAAGAAACCAACATTTACTACTGAAGAACGAATCGAAATGATAAAAAGAGTAACATCTGATATTGAAAACATTATCATCACATCAACGAGTGACCTCGTTGTTAGATATGCGCATCGCAATGGTATTGATGTCATGATCAGGGGTTTAAGAAACATCCAAGACTATGAAAATGAATATGCGCTTTATCAATTCAATCGGAATCTAAATCGGAATATTGAAACAATCATTTTATTTCCTTCTTCGAGAAACCACTTTGTTTCCTCTTCAGCAATTAAAGAACTCATTGTTCACCATGCTGATATTTCACCTTATGTTCCAAAAGAAATTATAAGGGATGTACAAGAGAAAATACGTCCTAAATCAGATGAATAGATTTAAAAAAATCGTAAAGCTGATCTTCCTTGATATGAGGAGCAACATGATTGGCTTTTTCTTTTAAATCAATAAACCTTGAATTGCTCATTGCAATTCCTATATCTGCCATTTCTATCATATTGACATCATTGGCTCCATCTCCAACACAAATCAATTGATAATTTTTTTCATGTTCGATTGCTTTTTTTATGCCAAAAGCTTTATTCATACTTGGGTAGATGAAATCTGCACCACCTTGATGCCAAGGATAAACTTGGAACTTAGGCATCTTTTTAGCAATTTCTAGTAACTTTTTTTCTTCATCAGCAAATAACCAAAGCTCATAGACTTTATTTTCTAAATAAAAATGTTCGTCAACTCTAGGGTTAATACCTCTAAGTGCTTTCATACCACTACCGACACGTTCATCGAAATAGTTGACAGCTTCATCGTTAATGCCAACCATGCCTACATTAAAATCGTTAATTTTAGCAATTTCAAGAACTTCTTCAATATCCTCTTTTTTGATGGGTAAATCGAAGATAACTTCATCATTCATATAAACAACTGAACCATTAACTAAAACCTTATATTTGAACAGATTTAAAACATCTTGAATTATATCAAGTTTTTTTAACCCTCTTCCAGTAGCTAAACCTAAAATTACATCTTCTTTTCCTGAGAGTTCAATTAAAAGTTTTTTTGTCTGAAATGGAATCATGCACAATGAATTATTGTATATTGTGTTATCCACATCAAAAAAGATAATAGTTTTCATCTGGTACCTCAAAAATATTATAGCATATTAAGTATTCTACTACCATTTTTACGAAATATATTATACAATAGATATGTAATATTCGCTCCTGGAGGATTTTAATATGGAAAACCCATTACTCAGAACCGGTGAACTCGGCATTTTTGCCTTAGGGGGCCTCGGTGAAGTTGGGAAAAATATGTATATCTACGACATCAACGGTAAAATATATATCGTAGATACTGGAATACTGTTTCCCGATGAACATTTATTAGGTATTGACTATGTCATCCCTGATTATACATACTTGGTTGAAAATGAAGATCGCATTGTCGGTCTTTTCGTAACGCATGCACATGAGGACCACATTGGTGGAATCCCTTATTTACTTAAAAAAGTAAAAATACCTAAAATCTATGCTGCTGGAATTGCAGTTGACATGATCGAGTATAAACTTGGTGAACATTCTGATATAAAATCACCAAAAATTGAAGAATATAAGAGCCATTATAAATATACTTTTGGTAAAGTAGAAATTTCATTTATTAGACTTAATCACTCGATACCCGATATGTTTGGTATCGTCTTTAGAACTGATCAAGGAATCTTGTTCCATACAGGTGATTTCAAGGTTGATTTCACTCCTGTTGGTCCTGCTGCAGAATACGATAAACTCGCTGCAATCGGTAGTGAAGGTGTCCTTTGTTTACTTTCTGATTCAACCAATTCAGAAAGAGATGAACTTACACCCTCTGAAAGTAAAATCGGAAAATCAATCAATGAGTTATTTTCAAGAATAGATGGCAGAATCATTATTGCAACTTTTGCATCCAATATGTATCGTATCCAACAAATCATAGAAGCTTCTGTACTCAATGGCAGAAAAGTTGCTGTTTTTGGCAGAAGTATGGATAGAGCCATTGAAATCGGTATGCAAACGGGCTATATCAAAGCTCCAAAGGATACTATAGTGAGCGGAGAGCAAGTTAACCGGTTAAAGGTTAATGAAGTGACTCTATTGGTCACCGGCTCTCAAGGAGAGCCATTAGCCGCCTTGTCTAGAATCGCTAATGGTAATCATAGACAAATTAAAGCAATAGCTGGTGATACTGTTATTTTCTCATCTTCTCCTATTCCTGGTAATCAGGAAGGGGTTAACCGAACAATCAATAAGTTATTTCGCCTGGATGTTGAAGTGATTACTCATGGTCCTTTGGCTGATACACATACATCGGGACATGCAAGTCAAAACGACTTAAAACTTATGCTTAGTTTAATTAGACCAAAATTCTTTATTCCAATTCATGGTGAACACCGCATGCTTAAACATCATAGACAATTAGCAATTGATTGTGGTGTGAGACCTGAAAATATTCTAGTTATGGATAACGGAAATGTTGCTGCTTTATCAAATAATTCCCTCCGTATGGCCGGTGATGTTACATCTGGTGAAGTCTATATTGATGGTACTGGTATCGGTGATATTGGTAGTATGGTTATTAAGGAAAGAAAATTATTAAGTGAAGAAGGTTTATTTTCAGTTATTCTTTCAATCAATTCACTCACAAAAAAGCTAATCAATGAACCTACAATCATTTCTCGTGGTTTCATCTACATGAAAGGTAATGAAGAAATTACATCACTGCTAGCAAATGAAGTGAAAAAAGTTGTTCAAATTGAACTCAACAGAAAATTATATAATGAACTCAATATGAAACAAGCTGTAATTGATCATCTAAATCAAAAGATTTATGACATGACACAAAGAAGACCGCTTGTTATTCCTGTTGTTGTGGATTTAAAAAACTAAAAACAAATATATTAGTGAAATAGCGAACCATTATCTGGTTCGCTATTTTTTTAATTTATATATTTATATTTATCCTGCTAAAACTGAAATCATATCATCTTTAGATAAGACACCTTTGAATTTACCTTTTGAATCAACAACAGGCAAATTTTCATCTGCATCTTCAAATCTAGACCATAAATCTTTTAAATATGTATTTCTTGTTATAGGTTCAACATAATCTACATACTTCTCAATTCCTTTTGATCGTGATTTTGCAAGTGTTTCTTTACTAATTTGACCCAGGAAAATCCCTTTATTGTCTATAACATAACATATATCAGTTTTCTTTTGATTCATCAAATTGAATACATCTTGTCTTAAATCATCAAGATGAACGATGAGTTGATCTTTTCTCAAAATATTTCTTGCTTTATAGATCTGTGTTTTATCGACATCTGAAATAAAATCTTTTACATAATCATCTGCAGGATTAGAGAAAAATTCCTGAGGTGTTCCAATTTGAATGATTTTACCATCTTTCATTAATGCAATACGATCACCCATCTTAAAAGCTTCGTTCATATCATGTGTAATAAATACGATTGTTCTGTTAATGTAATCTTCTAATGTTAAAAGTTCGTTTTGCATATCTCTTCTGATTAACGGATCTAAAGCACTATATGGTTCATCCATCAATAATATTTCAGGTTCAGTTACAATAGCTCGTGCAAGCCCAACACGTTGTTTCATACCACCAGAGAGTTGATTTGGCTTTTTATCTTCCCAACCCTTTAGTCCAACAATTTCAATAGTTTCTAATGCCATTTCTCTTCTTGTTTTTTTATCAATGCCTTGAATTTCTAATCCATATTCAACATTTTTAACAATAGAACGATGTGATAATAATCCGAAATGTTGAAAAACCATCGAAATTCGTTTACGTCTAAATTCTCGTAAAGATTGTCCCTTCAAACAAGTTATATCTTCACCATCGATAAGGATTTTACCCGATGTTGGCTCGTTGATTAAATTTAAGCAACGAATGAGTGTACTCTTTCCACTTCCACTTAGGCCAACAATGACAAATAATTCTTTATCTTCTATGGTAAAGCTAACATTATTTAAAGCAATAGTTGTATTTGTTTGTTCTCCAACATCCTTAGGGTCGAGGTCATTAGAAAGCATCTCAATAGCTTTTACAACTGCTTTTGGTTGCCCAAATATTTTAGTTAAATTTTCTATTTGTATAGCTGCCATAGTTACATACCCCTTTCAAATTTCTTGACAATACCTTGCATGATTCTGTCAAGAATAATTGCTAAGAAGACAATTGCAAGTCCTGCTTGGAACCCTCTGCCTACTTCTAATCTTCTGATTGCGATCAAAACTTCTGCTCCAATGCCATCAGCACCAATCATCGATGCGATAACAACCATCGCCATCGCCATCATCGTTGTCTGGTTAACACCAGTCATAATGGTTGATACAGCTTGAGGTAATTCAATCTTTGTGAGCATTTGCATTGGTGTTGAACCAAATGATAACCCCGCTTCAACAACTTCCTTATTAACATTCGTGATTCCTAAATAAGTTAGACGAATTAACGGTGGAATTGCATAAATGGTTGTAGCAAATACAGCTGGTACATTTCCTAGGCTGAAAAGCATAACCGCAGGAATCAAGTAGACAAATGACGGCATGGTTTGCATGGCATCAAGAATTGGTTTAAGGATACGTTCCAATCTTTTGGATTTCGCCATAAATATACCCGTAGGTAATCCTATTAATATCGATACAGCAACCGAAATGACCACCATAACTAAGGTATCAACCATCATATCCCATAGTCCAAACATCCCAATAGAAAACAACATGAGGGTAAGTACAATCCCTGTTTTAATAGAATAAAGTCTCCATCCAGCGATTAGTAACACAATCAAATATGCCCACCAGGGTATAGCACTCAAAATAAATTCAGTTCCTGTATAAACACTGAAAATAATTTCACGTATAAAATCAAATAAAAAACGTAAATTTTCGAGTATCCAATCAACTCCAATATCAATAATGTCACTTATTCTAAATATTATTTGTTCTGGAAAATTAAACATAAGGCTGTTCTCCTTCAAAATAGACACTTCGCAAAGTGTCTATTAATTTTACTTCTTTACGCATCAAGCGCATCAATAATTTTATCATGAACGTCTACAGGAACCCATTGACTCCACACTGATTCATAATTATTTAAAAACCAGATTGCTGCTGCTTCTGCTTCAACACTATTTTCTTGCATATAACCTAATCCTTGATTAGTTAATGCTGAAGATGTTTCATAATTGGATAGAAATGCATAAACTTCAGGATAATCTGTTTCAAAATCATTACGCGCACATACGGTTACCTTTACAGATGTAAATGATCCGATTCCATTTGCAAAATCATCGGCATTATATGGCGAATCTTCTAAAAGGACCATATCATATATACCCATAATCCAAGTTGGTTCCCAATTATATCCAACCCAAGGTTCTTCTTGAGCATAAGCGGATGCTAGAGTTGCTGATAATGTAGCACCTGAGTCAATTGTTCTAAATATATATTCATCATCTAATCCATAAGCAATCATTTTATCTTGAAGAAAGGCTGTTGCGCCCCAACCTTCAGGTCCTCCATAAATAATACCTTTGCCAGAGCCATCAGGATCTGGGAATAAATTGGCATAATCTAATAAATCTGTAACGCTGACAAGACCAGGATTTGTTTCCTGCAAATATGCTGGAATATATAAGCCTTGCATATTGTCATCGTAATTAACTGAAAGTTCTTGATAAAGTTCATCAGTTAAATCTTGTTGGTATGAAGGAAGATTATCTGACCATACTTCAAGAGTAACGTCGATATAACCAGCTGTCATTCCTGCAATCATAATTGCAGTATCTGAAGCCACGATGTCAACTTTAACATCATATCCTTCTTCTATAATATATTTTACTACCTGATCATGAAAAGCATTGGAATCCCAATCGCCTTCACCTAATGTGATCATTTCTGTCGGTGCACTACATGCAGACAACATTAATCCTACCACTAAAAATAAAAAAAGACTTGTTATTTTAATATAGTTTTTATGTTTCATTTTTATAAAACCTCCTATTTCAAACTATGACAATTTTAGCATAAATTTAACTTTTTGTCAAATGGAAATAGTCATTTGAGAGCCTTATAAAGCCTTATGTAAGCATTATCATTTTTAATAAGACAAGTGATTTAATTCATGGTAAGGAAGAAGTAAGTCCCTTTGTAAAGGTGGATAGTCATAGAATAATTGAGAAATTAAATACATTTTTTTGTCACTATGAGAAAAAATTGATAATTGCTAAATTTTTAAGTTATTATCTCTCATATATGTTAAAAAGTAGACTCCAAATTCAAGGAGTCCACATCATTATAATCAATAAATATTTCATCTTATTTCATATTATCAAGGAATGCATCAAAAACATACTTTGTAACAAGTGCATCGTCTTTCGCATCATGTGCTTGATCAAATTCTACATTGTAGTAAGTTTTGTATGCTTTAAATAATCCCAAATCATCTCGCAAGTTATAATAATCTTTATGAAGTTTCAATAGATCGATGAATTGGCTATCTTCTGTTAGTTTCTTTTTTTCATGTAGTGCATATGAATCATTCATTGCAGTTAAATCATTTTTTCCCCAAACAACAAATTTTGGTTTATACTTTTTAATTAGTTTTGCTAGTTTATTGTAAAAATGTTCATAAGGTAGTGCTTCCTTGAAAAACTTTTCTTCATCAAGATTCAAGAATTTTTTTGTTCTCCTACTTAATGTCATTTTTTCTTTTGGTAAAATATAATATCCATCTTGATGAATAATGTGTCCTTTGGCTTCAGCTAAAACATATCCAACTTGAATGATTTCTGCATTAAAATGATAATCGTGATAACCTGGCATAGTCATCTCAAAATCAACAAACAAAAAGTTCTTATTACTTGCTATTACCTCTTTCATCTCTTTTCTCATTCTGGTCAAATCGTAATGAACATAATAAGGATTAAGTGAGATAATTTGATTGAAATGTGCCACTTGATAATAAGAGAAAACTCCTATCTTTTTCTTTTTATGTGAAACCTCGAAATCAACTAAGACACCTTTTTTTAAGTACATAAAAAATGTCTTATACAAACGATTCGATAGATAAAAACCGACCTTGCGTCCACTAATTATCAAATAGAAAACCTTCAGATTTTTATCGATACTCCATATAATTTTTTTCATTTTAGACCCTCTTTAATCTGAATGATAACTGCTTGTGGAATCCCTAAAGAAAGTAATTCCTCATCGCTTGCATTCTTTATCTCATCAATGCTTGTAAAATGGCTTAATAAAGCTTTTTTCCTTTTATCTCCAATGCCTTGAATATTGTCGAGTGGAGAATTATTTGATAATTTAGCTCTTGTGTTTCTATGAAAATCAATAGCAAATCTATGAACTTCTTCAGATAGCTTCAATAGCAATTTATAAAGATCACTATTTTTCAGTAAAGGTATCACTTCATCCTCATAGACTAATGCTTCGAGCATATGTTTGCTATTCTTTTTTAACCCAGCTATTTTGATCTGAATATTTAAATTTTTTAAGACTTCAGCTGCAGCATGAAGCTGTCCTTTGCCACCATCTACCAAAATCAAACTTGGAAAATCGAGATTCTCAATCAATAACTTTTGATACCTTCTATAGATGACTTCTTTCATTGCTTGGTAATCATCATTGGTTGTTGTCTTTAAGTGATACTTACGATAGCTTTTTCGATCAAAATCTCCGTCTTTATAAACAATGAGTGCTGAAATAGGTGCTGTGCCAAATAATTGAGCATTATCAAAAACCTCAATTGTATTTACTTTGTGATTTATAAGTTTACCAAGTTCATCTAAAGCTTTTTGTTTTTGTTCATCTTTATGTCTATAAAGCATGAAATGATGCTCTAAATCATAATCAGCATTTTTTGATGCCATCTCTGTTAATTTCTTTTTATCTCCTTTTTGAGGAAGGAGAGCTTTCTTACCAAAATACTGGGTGAGTTCATCAAGATCAAATCTATCGCTAAACAGTAATTCATCAGGCATAATGGTTTCATAATATTGTTGAAGATAACTCATTACTGTATCTATAGGATCACCAATGTAAGCAAATACAATTTGGTGATGATCAATCATCTTTCCTTGTCTCATTACAAGAATAGCTAAAGATACATCATCTTTATTGCTAGCAAAACTAATAATATCTCGATCCTTAAAGTCATTTGAATTGATAATTTGTTTTTCAATTGTTGATTCTATATGTTGAATCATATCACGAAACTCAGCTGCCTTTTCATATGCCATGTCAACACTAGCTTGCTGCATTTCAAGATCAAGTCGATTTAATACTTCTTTTGTATCGCCTTTCAGAAAACTTGTAATCTGTGAAAAAGTATCCTTATAATCAACGTCTTTATTGATGCAAGGTCCTAAGCATTGCCCGATATGATAATACAAACATGCCTTTTTGGGCATCGTTTCACATTTTCTGAGTGGGTATAGTCTGTTGAGTAGCCTAGATGTCTGTCTAGCTGCATAGACATTTGGATAGGGTCCAAAGAGCTTGCCTTTAGTATTCTTCTTTCTTACCACTTGAAGCTTTGGATGTTTTTCTTTAGTTAATTCAATATAGGGATAACTTTTATCATCCATCAATCTGATATTATATTTGGGTAAATATTGTTTGATTAAATTGCTTTCTAAAATTAATGATTCACGTTCATTATTTGTTAAGACATAAGAAAAATCGCGAATTTCCGATACCAAACGCGTTGTTTTTTGATTATGTGCTCCCGTAAAATAAGATTTCACACGATTTTTTAAATTTTTTGCTTTACCTACATAAATGATGTCTTCATTTTCATTCTGCATTAAATAGCAACCAGGTTCACTTGGTAGTAATGCTATTTTGTCTTTTAAATTCATGTAATCACCATTCTTATTGTATCACAAACTAAATGTCATATTGCATTTTGAAGAGCAAAAAAAAAGCGCTAAGCGCTTTTGTCTTAGGATTCAAATTCGATATCTACTTTTCCATCTAATATTTCTTCAAGTGCAATACCAATAGATTTTACACAAAGTGAATCATCAACACTTAATTTTTCCGATTCTAAAATTGTAGCAACTTTACTTGCAGCGTAAACAAGTTTGTATTTTGAATCAATCTTTGATAACAATTTATCGATTGAGGGGTATCTCATTCCATCTTTATTTTTCATCTTATTCTCCTATCATCTTAATATAGTTGTGAATTGATCTTTCAGTCCGAGCATGCTCAGCTCGTATAATTGCCATGATACGGTCAGCAGCATTATTAACTTCGTCATTGACGACAATATAATCATATTTATGCGCAAGTAAAAATTCAGATTCAGCCTTTTTCATTCTCTTTTCAATCATATCCGTAGGCTCTGTGCCTCGATTTTTCAATCTTTCATAAAGTGCCTTCTTTCCTGGTGGAACCAAGAAAATAAAGACTGCATCTTTCATTTGCTTTCTTACTTGAAGTGCACCTTCAACTTCAATTTCTAAAACGACTTCTTTTCCGTTGTCTAATTGTTCATCTACTTTATCACGAGGTGTACCATAGTAATTGCCAACAAATTCTGCCCATTCTAAAAACTTATTTTCTTTAATACGTTTTAAAAATGTTTCTTTGTCAACAAAATAATAGTCAACGCCTTCAACTTCATCTGATCGAGCTGGTCTTGTTGTCATAGATACTGAGTAGACTAAATCATGATGAGGCATTTGGAATAAAGCTCTACGGACAGTTCCTTTTCCTACGCCTGAAGGGCCAGAAATGACAACCAACAATCCTCTTTCATTCAGTTTCATAGGCTCCTCCTTTTATTCATGATGTTATTTCTTATTATATATTATTAAAGCCACTTAGTAAATAGATATAGAGTTTATTAACCAAGAATAACGCTTACACTAAGATTTTTCACATATTTTTATGATAAAATGATTTAGAGGTGTCATATGGTTTTTGATGGATTTTTGATTTATCACTTAATTACTGAACTTAATCATAGACTAGAAAAAGCTAGACTTGAAAAAATCTATCAAACGAGTGAAATGTCGTTTGTTTTTGTCTTTTATCTCAAAGGAGAAAGAATGAACTTAGATATTAATGTAAGTTCGCATGATTTCGGTTTCCATTTGACAAGTAAAAAAGCGGAATCAAATGCAAGTTCACAATTTCTAAATACGCTGAAAAAACATTTGGAAGGTGCAATACTCCAAAAGATAAATCAATATGAAACTGATAGAGTTATTCTTTTTGATTTCATTATCAATGATTTTATTGATGGACAAATACATAAAACGCTTGTTTTTGAAGCGATGGGTAAACACTCTAATCTTTTATTAGTTCAAGATCAAATCATTGTTGATACTTTCAAAAAAATGTTTTTTGAAGAGGGTAGACAG
>CAZVDQ010000015.1:0-12178 GCA_964625435.1 uncultured Mariniplasma sp. | reverse complement strand
ACAGCTATTACCTCAAGCTCAATTTGAATTTTTCCCATCTGATAAAGTTTCGTTTTTCAATTTATCCTATGAAAAGATATTCTCTTATATGGATCTAGTTAATCAATATATGGGAATTTCACCCTTCTTAGCAAAATATCTTTTTGAGCATCAGCAAGATATTTTAAAAATAGAAGCTCATCCCACAAGAAATCTAACAGATAGAAAAGATTATGTATTTGATATATTTGATTCTAATGCGGAAAAGAAAAATTATAACTCAATTTCGGAGATGATGGATGATAAATTAGAACAGTCAACTTCATCTCAATCATCACACGCCATTTTTATCAAAAAACAGCTTAAAAAAATGTCAACGCTTAAAGAACATTATCAAAATACAATTGAAAAAGCTCAAATAAAACTGCTCGATAAAGAAAAAGGTGATTTGATATATCAATCTGGACATTTAATGAAAGAAAAAACTTCTTCATTAACTGTCGATGATCATACACTTCTTCTTGATCCAACATTAACACTTAATGAGAATGCTCAAAATTTCTATAAATCTTATCAGAAAGCAAAACGAACGATCCTTCAAACACAAAGATTACTAAAGAAACATGAACAACTCATCAATCTATTTGAAGAATTTGAAACATATCTAGATTTATCAGCAAATGATAGTCTCAAAGATTTCGAACAAGAACTGATTCCTTATGGATATAAATCTATTAAAGTAAAACCTCAGCATAAAAAACAGGTCAAAAAACCCAATATCATAAAAATAGTTGACGAACAATCTACCATTTATGTTGGTAAGAACAGTTTGCAAAATGAATATATTACACATCAGCTTGGAAATAAAAATGATTTTTGGTTCCATGTCAAAGATTTTCCAGGTGCGCATGTTTTAGTTATTGCTGATGAACTGAATGAAGCAATTATTCGCAAAGCAGCGATGCTTGCTGCTCAATTTTCAAGTCTAAAGTACTCTTCTTCAATACCAGTTGATTACACTCAAATCAAGCATATAAAGAAGATTTCAGGAAGACCTGGATACCATGTAACTTATAAAAATCATCAAACTATTTATATTGATATTGACGAACAAAAACTAAATGATTATTTAAAAAATGTCTAATTTAACATATTTTAGACTTTTTTTATGCTTTAGTGCAAATGAGTTGATACAATTAGTTATTTGATGTAATATTAAACTATAAATAGGAGGAATTATACTATGAAATTTGAATTACCAAAATTACCATTCGCATTTAATGCACTTGAACCATTTATTGATGCAAGAACAATGGAAATCCATTATACGAAACATCATCAAGGTTATGTAAACAATTTAAACGCAGCTCTTGGAAAACATCCCGATTTGGAAACACCCTTAGAAACGTTACTAGCTGATCTTTCTTTAGTACCAGCTGATATTCGTGGTGCAGTTCAAAATAATGGTGGTGGACATTTTAACCATTCATTCTTTTGGCCACTATTAAAGGTTAACAATGGACAAACACCAAAAGGTGAATTAGGAAAAGCTATAAATGAAGCATTTGGATCATTTGATGAATTCAAAAATACATTTAACACTGCGGCTAAAACAAGATTTGGTAGTGGTTGGGCATGGTTAATATTAACACCAGAAAAAACACTCAAAGTCTTATCTACACCAAACCAAGACACACCATTAGCTGAAGGAACACCAATTTTAGGATTGGATGTTTGGGAACATGCATATTACTTAAATTATCAAAATCGTCGCCCAGACTATGTATCGGCATTCTTTAGTGTCGTTAACTGGGATAAGGTTGACGCTTTATATAAAGCAGCTTTATAATTCTTTTCTCTCTTAAAAAACTAGTTGGCAAAACTAGTTTTTTTTATACTCTTTTATAACTATGATTTTCATATTATCTTCAATAAAAAAAGGAAGCTTGCGCTTCCTTATAATGTATGAGTTTCGATGATTGCATAATCACCATCGTGCCTACGATAGACCACATTTGTTTTTTCCGTTTCCTTATCTAAGAAAACATAGAAATCATGTCCCGACAACTCCATAGCCGCAATAGCTTCATGTGATGTCATTGGTTTTAATTCAACTTGTTTGTTTTTCACTAATTGACTTGCTAGAATATCTTTTTCAAGTGATTCTGCATCGAATTCATTTGAATAAGCTTGCTTAATACCTTCTTTTTCAAGATTGTGCTTAAGTTTATCTTTATGTCTTCTAATTTGTGCAACTAACTTGTCGTTAGCTTTATCAATTGCAGCATACATGTCAGAATCTGAAACCTCAGCACGTAAGACAGTTCCTTTGGTAGGAATTGTCACTTCAATCTTGTGGTGGTCTTTATATACCTTGCACACCACTCTCACCTCAGATACTACTTCTGGACCAAAAAAGGAAACGACTTTAGTAAATCTCTTTTCAGCATATTCCTTGATGGCAGCAGTTGGAACAAAACCATTCTTTCCCACTACTTCAAATTTCATAGTTTTTCTCCTTCTTCTATATTTTCATAAAGTGTCAGCAAATAAATATTGCCTAGCTTTAGAGAATCCAATTGCTCAAACATTGATTCATCAATATAATCCTGATAAACGAAAATGCTTTGTGGATAATTTTTAATAAAATCCAAATAATAAGGCTTTAACATTGACATATAAGCCAAACCTGAAATCTTTTTTTGAAAAATAAGCATTGAATGATGATAGATGACAGCATTTGTTATAGGAATAACACGTTTTCTAGGAATCAAAGGATTATCCATATAACACGATTCACAAATATGATGTATTTCAGGATCAAATAAATTGAAAATGTTCTTCTTTGTCTTGACTTTTTTACCACATAATTCACATTGCATAACAAGCCCTCCTAATTGATATTAGTTGGGCTTGTGAATGATTACTTTTTATAAGCTTCTACAATTTTATCAATAAGGTTGTGAGGAACTTCTTCATATTTGATGAATTCGCGTGTAAACGAACCACTACCTTGAGTCATTGCTTTTAGATCAATGGCATACTTGACAATTTCTGATTCTGGTACTTCAGCGATAACAACCTGGTAACCTTCTGTTTGGTTCATACCTAGTACGCGACCACGGCGTTTATTCATATCGCCCATAACGTCACCAACAAATTGATCCTTAATGGTAACTTCAACCTTAACAATAGGTTCTAAAATGGTTGGTTGTGCTGTCTTAATAGCATCTTTAAAAGCTAAAGCTGCAGCTAATTTAAATGATAGTTCATTAGAATCAACTTGATGATAAGATCCATCATATAACGTAGCTTTAATATTAATGACTGGGAACCCTGCAAGAGGACCATGTTCAAATATTTCAATTAATCCTTTTTCTACCGCTGGAAAATAGTTTCTAGGAACTGCTCCACCAAAGACATTTTCTTCAAACTCAAATAGTTCTCTAGATGGTTCAAATTTAATCCAAACATGACCAAACTGTCCAGCTCCACCGGATTGTTTCTTATGTTTACCTTCACCTTGAACTGATTTTTTAATCGTTTCACGATAGACAATTTTCTGGTCATCAATGTCAACATCAACTTTAAACATTGTCTTCATTCTTTCAAGAACATAGGCGAGATGTGTCATCCCTTGACCACCTAATAAAAGTTGTGAAGTTTCTTTATTACGTTTAATTTCAAATGTTGGATCTTCTTGATTAATACGATGCAACGCCATTGAAATTTTATCTTCATCGTTTTGATGTTTTGGATGAACTGCAATATAGATAACTGGTGTAGGCATGTTGACAGGTTGATAAACGATAGGGCTTTTTGGATCCGCTAATGTATCTCCTGTTTCAATACCATCAATTTTAGCAACAGCTGCCATATCACCTGCATGGAATAAATCAACTTGAATCTGACCTTTACCACGAAGAGCGAACAAATTACTAATTTTCTTATTTTCTCCCTTGTTAGAGATAACAACTTCCTGTCCAACCTTCATTGTACCTGAGTTAATCTTCAATATATTGATAGCTCCCAAGAATGGGTCAACAGTAGTTTTAAATACATATGCTGAAAATGGTTCATCATCATGAGTTAATCTTGTTATATCTTCTCCTGTTTTAGCATCTTTGCCTACTAAAGGACGTAATTCATCTGGTGCTGGTAGGTAATCAACAAGCATATTAAGCATTGTTCTAATACCAATTGTTTTAGTCGCACTACCTACGATAACAGGTGTTAATTCACCTTCAATAATTCCGTTTCGTAATGCAAGTTTAATCTGATCTTCAGGAATTTCTTCGCCTGAAAGATATAAATCCAATAATTCTTCTGATGTTTCAGCAACACTTTCTAAAATCATATTGTGAAGTTCATCAACCTTAGGTCTCTTTTCTTCCCAAATTTCTTCATCGTGACTATCAGTACCATCATAGATTCTAGCTTTCATGTCAACGACATTAACAAAGCCTTCAAAATTATCATGATGCCCAATTGGCCAACAGAAAGGAACTGCCTTTTTGCCTAATTTTTGACGAATTTCTTCTAGAACTTCTTCGAATTTAACGTTTTCTTTATCCATCTTATTGACATAAAGAATTGCTGGAATATGACGTTTTCTCACTTCATTCCAAACACGTTCAGTACCTACTTCGACACCTTTACTCGCATCGATTAAAATAACAGCACCCTTGACAACTTCAAGTGTTTGACTTAAATCTCCAACAAATTCATCACTTCCTGGAACATCTATAAAGTTTAATTTATGGTCGTTCCATTCAACTGGCTCGACACTAAGTGAAAGACTAGTTTGCTTTGTCTGTTCTTCAACTAAATAGTCTGAAACTGTGTTCCTGCGTTCAACTTCTCCCTTTTTATCAATTGCTCCGCCGACATAAAGTAGCGCTTCCGAAATACTTGTTTTACCTGAACCTTGATGCCCTAAAATAGCAATGTTCCGTATTTCTTTGGTGGTGTACTCTTTCATCCTAAACCTCCTGTAATCGTTTGCATTTTCTATACTCATATTATAGCATAAAATTAGTGCCATCAAATTGATTTTATCTCAAAATCATGAAATTTCACATAAGTCATAAAAGATGCTATAATATAGACGGTGAAAAAATGAGAAAATTAGCAATCAAACTAATTGAATGGTATCAAAAAGAAATATCACCTCACAGCAGACACAAATGTAGGCATTCACCTACCTGTTCTGCCTATGCAAAAGAGTGTTATGTAAGGTTCAATTTTATAAAAGCTTCCTTTTTAAGTGCGAAGCGCATTTTATCTTGTAACCCATTATTTAAACCGAGATATGATCCTGTTCCCAAAAAGAAAATTAAAAATAAGAATAAACAAAGCCAATGACGATGTCATTGGCTAATTTTTTATTTTTGTAGTTCTTTTTTTGCTTTTTCTTTTCGATTTTTAATCATCTTTTGTCTTGAAAAAGACTCTCTTTCCTTTTCTTCTAATGCTTCAGTAATATATTTTATATTTTCTTCGAATTGTGGAATCACAACATTTTCTAAAGCATTCGCTCTTTTTTGTGCTTTTCTGATAGCGTTCGCTAACCGATAAGTTGAATTATCAATTTCTGCTAATTTGATGGTTAGATCTCTCACCTTCATAAAGCATTTATATGCGTAATCAAATTTAGTGTTAGTGTGACTGATTCCATAAGAAATTCTAACTTGTTCAGCTTCAAAGGTTACATGAGGAATTTCAACGCCCATAACACTTCTATAACTTACTGATATTCCTGATGTTGTTGGAATTGATTTTGCAATATCACTGACAATTCCTAACGTAATATTTGCTTCTTGAAGTGCTTGATAGGCTTGTTTATATGTCACTGATAACTCATCTCGCAATAAACGAACATCAGCAAGAAGACTCATCATCTCATGAATAAGAATATTTCTTTTTCGATCCATGAGTTCATAGCCTTTATGAGCGAGTTTATTCGATTTTATAAGTGTCATTAAATTCCCTTTAGTAGGAAATACCTGTTTATTCATTAATTACATCCCTTTCAGGGCACTAATAATTGGTTTTGCAACAATATTAAACCGTTCAACTGCACGGTCATGATTATAGAATTCATTCAACATTTGATCGTCGACTCTATTTAATTCATCCTTAGGTAAGACTGATAATAAATCCCAGCCTAAGTCTAACGTATCAATAATTGAACGATTGGTTTCATAACCTTGACCAATAAAGTGTTTTTCAAAGAGTTTACCAAATTCGATGTATTTACGATCGACTTCAGATAATTCATCTTCTCCAATAACTGAAGCTAGGCTTCTAGCATCTTGTACTTGTGCATAAGCAGCAAACAATTGATTTGCAACAGATTGGTGATCGTCTCTCGTATATCCTGCACCAATACCATCTTTCATTAAACGAGACAAAGAAGGTAAGATACCAACAGGTGGAAAAACACCTACTTGATTTAGGTCTCTGCTTAATACAATTTGCCCTTCAGTAATATAACCAGTCAAATCAGGAATTGGATGTGTAATATCATCATTTGGCATCGTTAAAATTGGAATTTGTGTCACACTACCTTTAGCTTGTGAGACAATTCCCGCTCTCTCATAGATTGAAGCTAAATCAGAATATAAATAGCCTGGATATCCTTTACGACCTGGAATTTCACCTTTACTACTCGAGAATTCTCTAAGTGCTTCACAATACGCTGTCATATCAGTTAAGATAACCAAAACATGAATATCGTGCTTAAATGCTAAATATTCTGCAGCTGTTAAAGCAAATCTTGGTGTTAAAATTCTTTCAATAATTGGTTCGTTTGAAAGATTCAAAAACATAACAACCTTACTCATAACTCCTGCTTGTTCAAAAGAATGTCTGAAGTAAGCTGCAACATCATTTTTTACACCCATCGCTGCAAACACGATACAAAAATCATTACCTTTTGATTCGGCAATTTGTGCTTGTTTAACAATCTGAACAGCAAGTTCATTATGTGGCATGCCAGATCCTGAAAATATCGGTAATTTTTGGCCACGAATCAATGTTGTTAGTGCATCAATTGAACTGATTCCTGTCTGAATATAATCTCTTGGATAAACTCTGGAAACCGGATTTAGAGGATTTCCATTAATGTTTCTTTTTTCGTCAATAAAAACCTCACCTAAGCCATCAATAGGTTTACCAGACCCATTAAATGTTCTTCCTAAAATTTCTTTTGATAAGCTCATTTCAACAGAGTGTCCAGTAAATCTTGTTCTTGTATTTGTTAAAGATATGTTTTGAGTCCCTTCAAAAACTTGAATAGCAACTCTTGTACCTTCAATCTGAACGACACGTCCATATCTGGTCGCTCCATTGGTTAATTTGATTTCGACCATTTCTTCAAAACCAACACCTGTCACATCATCTAAGAAGATTAAGGGTCCATTAATTTCATCTAATCCTATATATTGGAGATTCATCGTATGCCTCCTTTACTTCAATCTCTTGATTAAGCGATCAATTGTTTTTGAATACTGATCAAACTGATCTAACTTATCGTTTGGTACATCATATTTCATTTTAATAACTTGGTCAAAAATACCCGTTTCAATTAAAACGTTTAATGAATGCCCTTCCTCAATAAATTTTTTTGCTTTTTGGTGTAAGTACAATATAACATCCATCATTCTTAATTGCTTTTCAAGAGAAACATATGTGTCATCCTTATGAAATGCATTTTGTTGAAGGAATCCTACTCTAATGACCTTACCTACTTCAATGACTAATTTTTGATCATCAGGTAAAATATCGCTACCGATTAGTTTTACGATTTCTAATAATTTATTTTCTTCGGATAGAATACCCATAATTTCTTGTCTATTTGTTAAAAATCTCGGACTGACATTTTTATCATACCATTTTGTTAAATCAAGCACATAATCAGAATAACTTGTATTCCAATTGATTGCTGCATAATGACGTTGGTATGCGAGTTGTTTATCTAACGCCCAAAAGCTTCTAACAAAACGTTTTGTATTTTGAGTAACTGGTTCGGAAAAGTCTCCACCTTGAGGCGAAACAGCACCAATAATAGTTACTGAACCTTCATTTCCGCTTAAAGTTTGCATATGACCAGCTCTTTCATAAAATTGAGAAATTCGGCTTGGTAAATAGGCAGGAAATCCTTCTTCTGCTGGCATTTCTTCAAGACGACCACTAATTTCACGGAGTGCTTCTGCCCATCTCGATGTTGAATCAGCCATTACCGCAACACTATATCCCATATCTCTATAGTATTCAGCAATGGTAACTCCTGTATAAATACTCGCTTCTCTTGCAGCAACTGGCATATTCGAAGTATTTGCTATTAAAACAGTTCGTTCCATTAATAGCTTATTTGTCCGAGGATCAATAAGTTCACCAAATTCTTCAAGAACTTGTGTCATTTCATTTCCACGTTCACCACAACCCACATAAACAATTAGATCAGCATCACTCCACTTTGCAAATTGGTGTTGCATCATTGTTTTTCCTGTACCAAATCCTCCAGGTACTGCCGCAGCTCCACCTTTTGCTATTGGAAATAGTGTATCAATGATTCGCTGTCCACTAATCAAGGGTACAGAAATAGGTATTCTTTTTGATACTGGACGAGGTGTTTTTATAGGCCATTTTTGTACCAATGTTAATTCATGAGTCTCACCTTTTGAATCTTCAGTTTTGACAATAACGTCAAATAATTTGTATTTCCCATTTTTAGCAACCCAGACGACCCGTCCATCAGCACCTTTTGGCACTAAAAAGCGGTGTTCAATTGTTTCTGTTTCTTGAGTTGTCGCATAAATTGCTCCAAAACGAAGAAGGTCATCTTTTTTAGCAGTAATTTTAACATCCCATTTTAAATTTCGATCAAGTGATTCAACATCGCTACCAATAGGAATATAAATACCTTCATTTTCTGCTATCGTTTTTAATGGACGTTCAATTCCATCAAAAATATTTTTAAGCAATCCAGGTCCAAGCATTGCTGATATCGGTTCTCCAGTTGAAAAAACTGGTTCTCCAACAACAAGTCCTGTTGTTGATTCGTAAACCTGAATTGTTGTAAGTGCTTGACTAATTGATATAACTTCTCCCAACAGCTTATCATTGCCAACATACGCCATTTCAAGCATTGAAAAATCTGTAGCGTTTTTGACGGTAACAACAGGTCCATTGATCGAATATATTGTATTTTTCATATTTGTTACCTCCTATCTTCTGATAAACAGTTTGGAATTTCTATAAAACCATTCTTTTTGAGCGACTAATTTAGTATCAATCGTTTCATCAATCTGAACACCTTCATTTTCAAGTAAAAACTCAAATCCACCCAAATGTAAATCTGGTGATTTAATAATGTCACACAGAGATGTTATTGTTTCATTAATAATTTTAGGTAAATGGGTATCACGATTAGAGATTGTAATAATCGATTTTGTATTCGGATACTTTTTATTTAATTCTTTCAACTTTTTAATCATCAATTTTTCATAATCTGGAGATGTGATAAATTGATATATCTGATCAAGAACAGAGTGAAAGACAATATTGGTCATGAATGTTCTCTCCTTGATGAGTTTCGCATCATATCCAATACCTATTTGATTGATTTTATCTTGATAATTGAGCTTTAGCTCTTTGAGTTTCTTGCTCAGTTGAAGATCTTTTTGCAGTTGCAAATCTTCAGTGATTTTTTTCATCTCTTTTGCATGAAGATAATCAATCTCTTTTTTAAGTTCTTGCATTCTCTTTTCTGCTTCTCTATGTATCGCTTTATCAAAATAGCGATACAATTGGTCTTCGTTATAATATGCCAATTTGTTTCACCTCATAACTTGATGCCGATGGCTTCACTCACATATCGGTCAATTGCTTCACCGATTTTTGCGTTGCCATGGCGATCTGGTATTTCGACAATTAGTTTTCTCTGCAGTGTTAGTTTAAGTTCAGAAATAATAATGGGGGCAAGTTCGACTAATTTAGTCGTCACTAAAATAACAGCAATAGATTCATCGTTTAAGGCTTTTTCGAGTGCTGTCAAAAATTCCTTTTTTTCATGAACTACTACACTGTCTATACCCACAAGTCTCATTCCGACCTGAGTATCCACATTGTCGCTTAATAAGAAAAATTTCATAAGAATCCTTCTTCCAATTAAAGCTTGTTGATAATTAAAATTGAGATTAATAAACCGTAAATCGCAACCCCTTCTCCAAGAGCAACGAAAATAAGTGATTTACCAAAGTTTTTTTCATTTTCAGAAAAAGCTCCAATAGCAGCGGGTGCAGCTGCAGCAACAGCAACCCCAGCGCCTAATGCTGACATGCCTGTAGCCAGTGCAGCACTTAGAAAGCCTAGTCCTTGTGCGATTGTTCCAGTTAATAAATCTACCGGAGTATCGCCATCAGCAGCAAAAACTACTGGATGTACAAAAAGCTGGACAACCAAAACAGCAACAATAATTGTGAAAAATCCAACAACATGTGTTGCAAGTCTTGATTTTGCAGACTTAACTGTAACTTTCCCCTTGAAAACTTTAATCAGTGGGATGGTTACTAAAACAATCAAAATCAAAGGTAAAACCCATTCTAAAAAATTTAACATATTTTAATTCCTCCTAAAATTATTTATTCATTTAAGGCATTAAATGCAATGCCGTTACCCTTATAATATCTCGAAAACATTTCATAGAATTCAAGTCTTAAGACCTGAATACCAACAATCATTCCTTCAAGTCCCATCACGAAGATGTTACCAAGGATTAATACAATCCAACCTGAATTACCAACCATTGACATCAAACTGATGACAACAAGCATCATTCCTGCATGAGCTAATATAAATCCACCAACACGCAAGAAGCTCATAGTATTTGTGATATAACTCAAAACAATTTCAAATAATTCAAAGAATCCCTCTACAAAAAATCCGCCAAAACCTTTAGGAAACATACTTTCCTTATTGAATTTTCGTACAAGAGGTTCTTTTAAGAAAATCAAGATGAGTGGTATTCCTACAAATGCTAATATCAACCAAATATTAAATATGGAATATCCCAAACCTAACTGTAAACTTGCACCAACTAAGATATATCCATATAAGAGTAGTCCAGCAAGTCCATTATGAGATGCAATGAGTTCTGCATAGTGATGATTCTTTATTAGAGTAATCATATTGAGAATCATCGCAATTACAATAAATAATGCGCCTATCCCTATTGCAGCAATCAAAAGTGGCATTGTAAACTCTGAATCCATCACACGAATCGGTTTACCCGCTAATCCCAAAACTTGGGTATAAAGCGGATCTAGAAAACTCTCATTACCGAAAAATGATCCATATAGTAATCCGAATATTGCTGATGAGATACCAATTCTAATACCAATAGCTCCTAATCTCATCTTTTTGAACCTATAGAGTAAGAATCCAAGTAAAATCAAAACCAGTCCTTGTCCAAAATCACCAAACATTATTCCAAAGAGCAATGCATAGGTTAATGCTACAAAAGGTGTAGGATCAATTTCTCCATATGACGGTAAGCCATACATTTCAACGAACATTGAAAATGGTTTACTAAACCATCCATTTTTAAGTTTCGTTGGTGGTTTGATTCTTCGATCACTATAGGCATCATTCACTTCAATTTCAACATCATCAAAACCTTTAAATGCATCTTTGAAAGTTTGAATATCCTTTTCTTCTGCAAATCCTGAAATACTAAATTTATTCCCCAAACCAACAACATACTGTTTCGCATCATAGACACGATTTAAGAAGAGCAACTCTCCTTTTATAGATGATAGCTTCGATGTTGAATTACTAATGAACTCATATAGCTCACTTCTGTAATTTGTAATCATCTTTGTTGTATTAGCTATTTCCTGATTTAATGATTCAACAGCATCTTTTGGAGTGCCATGAACAAAATCTGGAATATAGATTCTTTCAAAGAAGAGTGAAGAAAACATGTTATCAATTTCTCTAATATATTCATCAGTAGCAAAATACATACACCAGCTATTGTTATTATCATGACTAAATGATTTAAAAACAAATGGTTTATTTTGGAAAAATCGAAGTTTTTCAACATTTGAATTAGGTAATCTGCCAAATCTGATATGAATATATTCAGAGGCGAACAGGTCATCAAGTGGAATATCCAAATTCATGATATTTTCAA
>CAZVDQ010000014.1:0-29916 GCA_964625435.1 uncultured Mariniplasma sp. | reverse complement strand
GTTCAGAGCTTTACGGGGTTGATGAAATCATTCCAGATTATAAAATATTGATTCGAGCAAAAGACCGTATTCGCGGTATTTTCCTTTCGCATGCCCATGAAGATCATATCAGTGCACTCCCACACTTATTGAGAGACTTAAATGTACCTGTTTATGCAACCAACTTCACAATGCAAGTTGTTATGGATATGTTGAAAGATGAGGATTATAATCTTAATGAATTAACATTAAATACAATCTCACAAAATAGTATTATTAAATTTGGTAACGTTAGAGTCACCTTTTTCAATACAACGCATTCTATACCTGAATCTGTAGGTATTGCAGTTCATACAATTGATGGTGTTATTGTTTATACAAGCGACTTCACTTTCGATCAAAGTGGAGATATAATGTATCAAACTGATTTTAGAAAAATTAATGAATTAGCAGAAAAGCATGTCTTAGCGCTAATCACAGAATCATTAGGATCTACATTAGAACTTAATGGTGGAGTGAATAGTACTTTAATGCATAAATTAAATAGTGTCTATGCAAATGCTGATGGTCGTATTATAGTTTCATTATTTTCTTCTGATTTGAGAAAAATTCAAAGAATTGTAGATATTTCTTTAGCACATCATAAAAAGATTGCAATTATTGGAAGAAGAGCACAAAGAATTGTTGATATTGCGATTGAAGATGGCTATTTGAATATTCCCAAGGAATCATTAATCAATTTAAGATATATTGATGATAAGAACAAAAATGATGGACATGATATTGTTGCTTTAGTTACAGGTAATAGACATGAACCTTTCTTCATGCTTCAAAGAATGTGTAAAAAAACAGATCGTTTGATTCACATTACAGAAGAAGATACAATCATTTTAATGACTCCACCCGTACCTGGCACTGAAAAAATGGCAGCAAGAACATTAGATATATTATATCGAAGTGATGCACAGATTCAGATGATCAACAAGCGTCTTTTAACATCTGCACATGCAACAGCTGAAGAACTGAAAATGATGATGAATTTATTAAAACCTAAATATATAATCCCTGTTATTGGAGAATTTAGACATCAATATGGTGTTAAACGTTTGGCTCAGGAAATCGGATATTCAGTTGATGATGTATTTATTCTTGATAATGGAGATGTCTTGACTATGAAGGATAAAGAAGCATATGTATCCAAAAATGATATTAGCATAGGCGAAATTCTTATTGATGGTACAGCTGTTGGAGATGTGAATGACTTTGTCATGAAAGATAGAGAGTTACTTGCTGAAGATGGTGCGTTACTCATTGTTGCTCATGTTAATCCAAAAACAAAAACGATTTTAGGTGATGTGAATATTGTAACCAGAGGCTTTGTTTATATTCAAGAATCTGAAGTAATTTTAGATAAAGTTAAGGCAATTTTCTTTGAAGTAAGTAAAAAACATTTAGATGGTAAATATATTAATTGGAACGAGTACAAAAGAGATGTGAGAAATGAAATCAATCGTTTTATTTATCAAGAAATAAGAAGAAGTCCAATTACCATTCCAGTCATTATTTCAACTGAAGGATAACAAAAAGGGTATTGGCAATTTGTCAATAACCCTTTTTCTCTTTAGTGAAGTTCTTCATAAATTCATAGATTAAATTTAGGTGAACATATGATATATAGATTATTAAATAACACTGATTTATCTGATTTAATGGTTTTATGGAACCATTATGCTTTATTAGAAAATCATCAGTATAAAAAAATGGATCTTGATGAGATTAAATCTCATTTTTATGAAAGCCATGAGAAATATCAATTAATCACTTATGTGGGGTTAGAAAACGATATTTTAGTTGGTTTTTCAAGTGGTGTTTATGCAAATCATCAAAATAAAGCCTTTTTAACCCATATCTTAGTTGATGTTGAGTATAGAAGAAAACATATTGCATCAGATCTTTTGAAGTTGCTTGAAACAAGTTTAAAACAACATACTGAACTTGAAAGTATAGACATCAATTTTTTTAATCCAATAAAATTAAATTGGATCATCCCAAATAAGCCTTTTTGCGAACACCCTAATGCTCCTGGAGTTGATATGGAAAACCATGGATTCGCATTTATGAAATCATGTGGATATATTGATTATGCATATCAAAATGCTTATTATCGAAATCTATCAGATTTTTCATATCGTGATGAAATAAAAATATTGATGGAGCAAATAACCGAAAAAGGCATCAAAATTTCAGTTTTTGATTCAAAGAGGCACTTTGGCTTTGATGAACTCTTTGATGATTTAAAAAGTCAAGCATGGAAAGAAGAAATTCAAAATAACATAAACAAACCGAATGGTGGAAATATGGTTTTAATTGTGGAAGATAACGGAAAGATATGTGGCTTTACTGGACCATTAAGTGTGGAAAATAGTAAGCGTGGATATTTTGCAGGTATTGGAATTCATTCGCATTACAGAGGGTTTGGTTTAGGGAAAATCTTATTTGCTAGTCTTTGTATGGAATTAAAAAACATTGGTGCAGAATATATGACATTATTTACTGGTAAAAATAATCCAGCAAGAAAAATTTATGAAAAGGAAGGATTTCAAATTGTTCGAAGCTGGTCAAACATGAGAAAAATAATCAAGTTAAGTGACTAAATAAAAGATGTTTAAGAGGTAAAACTCCTAAACATCTTTTTTGATTTCTATTTTCTTTTCTTATTTTTGATTTTATCAAGCATCTTTAAACGATCTGAAAGAGCTTTTTCATAACTTGATTCTTCTTTAGGGTGATAGTAAGTACGATCTTTAATTTGATCAGGTAAATAAGATTGATCATTCACGCTATCTTTGTCATTATGAGGATAATGATAAATATCAGGATTTAGCTTAATTTTTCTATTACTTGCATGGTCGGGAACAACACCGGTATCAT
This sequence comes from uncultured Mariniplasma sp., assembly GCA_964625435.1. Taxonomy (GTDB): domain Bacteria; phylum Bacillota_I; class Bacilli_A; order Acholeplasmatales; family Acholeplasmataceae; genus Peloplasma. Next base: position 27,006 of record CAZVDQ010000014.1, on the reverse strand, counting down.
TTTCTTGATAATCAGAAATTGCTTCATCAATTGCAACAACGGCAGTGTTTGATTTAGGAGAGATTGCCATATCGATAACAATAGCACTTAAGATGATTCTTGCTTCTGGAAATCCTACCTTAATTGCACTATCACAAGCATTTAAAACTTTTCCTCCCATAAGTGGATTTGCAAGTCCGATGTCTTCATATGCGATAACTATAAGTCTACGAATAATTGACTGCAAGTCACCCAAAGTAATAAGTCTTGCGAGATAATGGATAGATGCATCCACATCAGAACCTCTTATCGATTTTTGAAGCGCACTTAATAAATCATAAAAGTGATCTTCATGATTGTCTAAATCATGGTTTATTTTTCCTGCAACTCTATAAATAATTTGAGGTGTTAATAGATCACCATCATTTAAGACTAAAGATGCACTTTCTAAGATGTTAAGTGCTGTTCTAATCTCATGGTTTGAATAGCGAATGATTGCTGATACTGCACTTTTTTCAATTTTAAAATCGACATCAAGTGCCTTGATACCATTAACGATTGCTTTTTCTAAGGCATCTTTATCAAGGGATTTTACTTCATATAGATGACATCTAGATCTAATAGCCATGTTTATACTTTGATAGGGATTTAAAGTTGTTAAACCAATAACTGTTGCATTTCCGTTTTCCATAAATGGAAGTAAGTAATCCTGAATATCTGTTTTCATTCGATGAATTTCATCGATTACAATTAGGATATCATGATAAGATGTTGTATCAATAATGCTCTTAAGTTTTGCTTTGCTATCTGTCGATGCATTAAAAAAATAAAAGTCTAATCCAGACTGTTCTGCAAACAGTTGAGCAATGGTTGTTTTTCCCGTTCCAGGAGGCCCATAAAGAATAAAAGATAGTAGTTTCTTTTTTTCGAGCATTGATACTAAAACACCATCTTTTCCAACAAGATGGTCTTGACCAAATACATCTTCAAATTTTTGAGGTCTAATACGGTAGGCTAATGGCTTCATTTTCTCACCCGATTACATTATAGCATACTTGCTTAAAACTATTAAATAGAGTAAAATAGTAAGGTAATAGATAGGTATTTTTTTCTTATAAAGACACATATGGAGGAATAATGATGAACTTAAAAGATTATATTGCAGACGTACCTGATTTTCCGATAAAAGGCATCCTGTTTAGAGATATTACACCATTGATGTTAAATGGTGAAGCATACAAGTATGCTGCAGATCAATTTACAAAATTTGCCAAGGAAAAGAAAGCAACGCTTATCGTTGGACCTGAAGCAAGAGGATTTATATTTGGTTGTCCTGTAGCAACGAATGTTGGTATTGGATTTGCTCCAGTTAGAAAACCAGGAAAACTCCCAAGAGAAGAAGTGAGTGTTTCCTATGAACTCGAATATGGTAAAAATGAATTATGTATGCACGCTGATGCAATCAAAAAAGGTGATAGAGTACTAGTTGTTGATGACTTATTAGCAACTGGTGGTACAATACATGCAACCATTAAATTAGTTGAAAAACTTGGTGGTATTGTTGTTGGTTTAGCATTTTTAATTGAATTATCTGACTTGAATGGTAGAGCAAAATTAGGAGAATATGATATATTAACCTTAATCACATATTAAGGAAGTGAATGTATGACAGATCCTTTGTTTCAATCCTTAGTTGAATCCTTTGATTCTTATATTAAAAGAGAATCGGATATAAAGCTTATTGAAAAGGCTTATTTTTTGTCTAGGGATAAACACGAAGGTCAAATGAGAAAAAGTGGTGAACCTTATATAACTCACCCGATTGCTGTTGCTAAAATATTAGCAGAGCTTAAAGGTGGACCAGCAACTTTGATTGCTGCTTTACTCCATGATACTGTCGAAGATACATCACTTACTTTAAAGGAAGTTGAATCTATATTCGGTACAGATATCGCTTTATTAGTCGATGGTGTTACTAAAATTGGTAAACTTTCATTTACAACAAAAGCAAGTCAAGCTGATAATCATCAAAAAATGTTATTAGCAATGGCAAAAGATATCAGGGTTGTTTTGATTAAAATTGCTGACCGTTTGCATAACGTTAGAACACTTGAATCAATGACACCAGAAAAGAAATATAAAATTGCTACTGAAACTTTAGAGATTTATGCACCTTTAGCGCATAGACTAGGGATTTTTAGAATTAAAGCTGAATTAGAGGATCGTTCATTGAGATATACTGATCCACCGATGTATTATCGTGTATCAAATATGATTCAGGCTAAAAGAACTGAACGTGAATCATCAATAGATAATGTCATTTCTAACATTACCGAACTATTTACCGAAAGTGAACTTCATGACTTTGAAATCAAAGGAAGAATAAAAAATATCTATAGTATCTATAAAAAAATGGTTAAGGATAATCGTGCTTTTGAAGATATTTATGATTTATTAGCAGTTCGTATTATCGTTGATCGAATTGAAACTTGTTATCAAGCTTTAGGTATTATTCATGCGAATTTCACACCTATTCCAAGAAGATTTAAAGATTATATCGCAGTTCCAAAACCTAATATGTATCAATCGTTACATACGACTGTCTTATCAGAAGATGGAACGCTTTTTGAGGTACAAATCAGAACTTCTGAAATGGATCAAATTGCCGAATATGGAATTGCAGCACATTGGGCTTATAAAGAAAATAAAACATATTCAAAAGAAAGAGAACAATTTGAAATAGCTCAAAAACTTAAGTGGTATGGAGAATTACTCAGAATGAGTGAAGATACCGATGAAACCGATGGTGGTGCTGAAGAATTTGTTGGTACAATCAAAGGTGATATTTTAGATGCTAATGTCTATGTATTCACCCCTAAAGGAGAGGTTATTGAATTACCTAAGGGAGCAACACCAATTGATTTTGCATATCGAATTCATACGGATATTGGTAATAAAATGGTCGGAGCACTAGTAAATAATAGAATTGTGACACTTGACTATGAACTTAGTACAGGAGATATTGTCAGTGTTAAAATCAATAAGAATTCATATGGACCAAGCGAAGATTGGTTAAAGATTGCAAAATCTGCACATGCAAAACATAAGATAAAGAGCTTTTTAAATAAACAAAACAGAGATCAATTGATTATTTCTGGTAAAGAAATACTTGAAAGAGAATTTACAGCTCAGAAAGTCAATGAGTCTATAGATGATCATTTTGTACACAAGCATTTTGAAAAAAACATGGTATCAACTGTAACCGAGTTATATTTAGAAATTGGAAAAGGAATCATTAGTCCAAAAACTGTTGTTAGTAAATTACTTGGTACAGAAGTAGATAAAGAATTGATGCTTCAACGTCAAATGCAAAAAGCATCAAGACAACTTACAACACACAGTGAAACAGGTATTGTAATTGAAGGTTTATCAAGTCCTCAACTTAAGCTAGCGAATTGTTGCTTACCTATACCTGGTGATTCTATTATTGGATATGTCAGTAAACAAAGTGGTATTGTCATACACGCAACATTTTGTCCCAATTGTAAGCAATTTGAAGAAAACCGCTTAATAGAGGCTTTCTGGTCAGAAAATATTACTCGCAAATATCCAACTTGGCTTAAAGTTGTTGGTGGTAACAAATCAACGATGTTAACTGATGTCGTTAATGTTATTAATGCATCAAGTGTTTCAATCGCTGAAGTTAATGCGATGACAACAAGCAATATGGAAATGATTATTAGACTTAAATTGTTGATAAGTGATGCACAAGCCTTGCAACAATTAATGGTTAATTTACGGAAAATTAGTGAAATCTATAGTGTAGAAAGGGCATTTAAATGAGATGTATTGTACAAAGAGTTCAAAGTGCAAATGTAAAAGTTGATCAAAAAGTGATTAGCAAGATTAACAGGGGTTATTTGATTTATGTTGGGATTCATGTCTCAGATAATGAAAAAAATATCATTAAAATGGCAGAAAAAGTGCATGCTTTACGTATATTTGAAGATGAAAACGACAAAATGAATTTAAGTCTAGGACAAGTTTATGGTGAGATCTTAGCAATTTCACAATTTACGCTTTATGGAGATACAAAAGGAAATAACAGACCTTCATTTATTGAGGCTGCAAAACCTGAAAAAGCTGAAGTTTTATACCAACAATTCATTGATGAATTAAAGAAGAATCATCACGTTGAACAAGGTGTATTTGGAGCACACATGCAAATCATGTCAATTAACGATGGACCAGTCAATATCTTGATTGAAATTTGATTGACAAAATACGTGTTTTACGTTATTATGTTCATGTAACTGAATCGTCTATGAAAAAGGAAGAACTTAAAGATTTTATAGAAGCGATGGCAGATAGTGAAAGTGCCAGAAAATCATAAGTTGTGACGCCTTTGGAGACAATAAGCAATATGAGGGCTAGATTTATTCTAGAACTAAGGTGGTACCGCGTAATCATTACGTCCTTAGATATTTTTAAGGACGTTTTTATTTTATTGGAGGATTCATGAAAAAACCATATAAAAAAATGCCAATCATTGATTTGGGTGAGTATGAACTTAGAACTATAAAAAAACAAGACTCAAAAGATATGTTTGAATATGGTAAAGATCCAGTAGTTACCAAATTTCTAAACTGGGGACCCTTCATCTTTGAAAGTGAAGCTAAAAACTCGATAAAGCATATTTTCTTTCCAAGAATAAGAGAAGGTTTACCCATCGGATATGCAATTATAGATAAGAAAAAATCGAAAATGATAGGTACAATCGATTTTCATAGTAAAATAAAAGGTGAGAATGGTGCAGAAATCGGATATGTAATCCATAAGGATTATTGGAATCAAGGTATTATGAGTCAAGCGCTTAAGAAAATAGTTCAAATTGGATTCGAACATTTAAATTATGATTTTATCAAAGTAAAGCATCTCAAACAAAATATTGCAAGTCAAATTGTTATAACAAGAGCTGGTTTTAAATTTGTTAAAACTGAGCCTTACATATTAGAAAAACCTAAAGAAATCATCAAAGATCAGTTGCTCATCTATGAGCTATTTAAGGAGGATTATTATGGCAATAAACAAAGTAAAAGGGACTTATGATGTCTTACCAAATGAATCATATCTTTGGCAAGCATTAGAACAAAAAATCAGAGATATATTAGGTCTTTATAACATGAAAGAGATGAGAACACCCATTATGGAATATAGTGATGTTTTTCATCGTCATACTGAACTTTCTGATATGGTGACAAAAGAAACCTATGATTTTGATGATCGTGGGGAAAGAAAATTAACATTAAGACCAGAAGGAACGGCAGGAATTATTAGGAGTTATGTTGAAAATAAACTTTATGTAAGCCAAGAACTTGAAAAAGTATATTACATAGGACCTAATTTTAGATACGAAAGACCTCAAAAAGGGAGATATCGTCAATTTTATCAGTTTGGAGTTGAAGCTATAGGAACAATTAGTCCTGCTTTAGATGCTGAAATGATTATTTTAGCATATGATTTTATTAAACGTATCGGACTAAAAGGTGTTCGTGTCAGAATCAATAGCCTTGGTGATGAAACTTCTAGAGTATCTTATCAAGAAGCACTAAGAAACTATTTTCTACCTCATGTTGATGAACTTTGTGATGATTGCAAAGTGAGATTAAATAAGAATCCATTACGTATTTTGGATTGTAAAGTTGACCACAAGCATCCAGCAGTTAAAAATGCACCTACTCCACAGGATTTTTTAAATGTAGAATCTCGCATTTATTTCAAGCAGGTTTTAGAACATTTAAATGCAGCGAAAATCAGTTATGAAATCGCGCCTAAGCTTGTTAGAGGCCTAGATTACTATAGTCATACAGTCTTTGAAATAGAAGCTGATATTGAGGGTTTTGGAGCTCAGAATGCCTTAGGTGGTGGTGGTCGTTATCAAAATCTTGTCTCAGAACTTGGTGGACCTGATTTAGGTGGTATCGGGTTTGCTTTTGGTATGGAAAGATTACTTCTTGCTTTAGAAGCTGAAAATGTTGAATTTGCTCAAGAAAAAACTTTAGATGCTTTCGTTATTGTCATTAACGATGAATTAAAGACAACAGCAACAAGTATTCTTTATGAACTTAGACTAGCAGGATTGATTGCTGATATGAATTTTACTCAAAAGGGATTTAAAGGACAATTAAAACAAGCATTAAGAAGTAATTCTAAATATCTAATTATATTAGGTGAAGATGAATATCAAAAAGGTTTAGTAGCAATTAAAAATACAAAAACAGAAGTTCAGGAAGAAGTACTTATTCTTAAGATTAAGAAATATTTGTTAGAAAAATTGGAGAAATAAGATGAAATATACACATCATAATAATGAATTAAATATAAGTCATGTCAAGCAAGTGGTTTTATTAAAAGGTTGGGTTGCAAAAAACAGAAACTTAGGAGGTCTCTTATTTATAGATCTTAGAGACCGTTTTGGGATAACTCAGTTAGTTGTTAAACCAGAAAACCCTTTTTATGATACTGCATTAAAAATCAAAAACGAGTTTGTTATTGAAGCAAAAGGTATTGTGATTGAAAGAGAAAGTAAAAACAAGAATATTTTTACAGGAGAAATTGAAGTTGAAGTCATCGAACTAACAATTTTGAGTTCAGCTGAAACACCCCCAATCATTATCGCAAATGATACAGATGCTTTAGAAGAAACTAGACTTAAATACCGTTATTTGGATCTAAGAAGACCAGTTATGCAAAATTACTTAATTAAAAGACATGAAATTACTCAAGCATTCCGTTCGGCTTTAGTTGAAGAAGGATTTTATGAATTGGAAACACCAATTTTAGGGAAATCTACACCAGAAGGAGCTAGAGATTATTTAGTACCTTCAAGACTATATCCTGGTACTTTTTATGCACTTCCTCAATCTCCACAAATCTATAAACAACTCTTTATGATTGCTGGATTTGAAAAGTATTTTCAAGTCGCACGTTGTTTTAGAGATGAAGATTTGAGAGCGGATAGACAACCAGAATTTACACAAATTGATATTGAATCATCTTTTGTTGAAGAAAATGACATTCAAGAACTTGTTGAAAGAATCATGGTTAAAACATTTAAGAAAGTTCTTAATATTGATATCGAAACACCATTTATTAGAATGTCTTATCAGGAAGCAATGGAAAAATATGGAACAGATAAACCAGATATGAGATATGATCTTTTAATTGAAAATTATACTGAAGTATTTAAATCTATAGATATACCGTTATTTCAAAATAAGGAATTCATTAAAGGAATTTTAGTAGAAAAAGGTAACGTATTAACAAGAAAAAAACTAGATGCACTAGCTCATGTAGTTAAAAAGAACCATGGTGAAGCATTGGTTTACTTAAAAATGAGTGAGAATGTGATTATAGGTAGTATTGCAAAATTCATGAGTGAAGAACAATTAAATGCATTTAACTTAAATGAAGGTGATATTCTATTTTTAGTTCCAGGTGAATTTGAAGAAGTAGCATCAGCCCTTGGAGCTTTAAGAATTGAACTTGCTAATGAATTTAATTTAATTCCTGAAAATGTCTATAAATTCTTATGGACTGTTGATTGGCCATTATTAGAATATAGCGAAGAAGAAGCTAGATTCTATGCGAAGCACCATCCATTTACTGCACCAGTTGATCCCAAAGTGTTAAAAAACAATCCAAAAGCTGCAATGGCTAAAGCCTACGACATTGTTTTAAACGGCAATGAAATTGGTGGAGGATCGATTCGTATTCATAATCAAGAAGTCCAAAAACTGATGTTTGATACTTTAGGATTATCTGAAGAAGATATTTCTAATCGTTTTGGTTTCTTTGTTGATGCCTTAAAATATGGAACACCACCACATGGAGGCATTGCTTTAGGTTTGGATAGAGTTGTGATGTTAATGACAGGTACAGCTAACATCAAAGATGTTGTAGCTTTTCCGAAAACTCAAAGTGCCAAAGATATTATGATGCACGCGCCAAGTGATGTTGATTCAATTCAATTGAATGAACTTCAGCTAAAGGTCGGAAAATAATGAAAAGTATTGTTCTTGCTGGAGGTTGTTTTTGGGGTGTAGAAGCCTATTTTAGCCAGTTAAAAGGAGTTGTTGATACTTCAGTTGGTTATATTGAAGGCAACATGAGAAATCCTTCTTATGAGCAAGTTTGTAATGGTCTAGCAAGACACGCAGAAGCTTGTCAAGTTTTCTATGATGAAAAAGTGATATCTTTAGATCATATCTTAGATCATTTCTTTCGTATTATTAATCCGTTCACACTAAATAAACAAGGGCATGATATCGGATTCCAATATAGAAGTGGAATCTACATTGATTTTGATGAGGATGAAGAAAGTATTCATCAATTTATGAAAAGCTATTTTGGTGACAACCTAACGAAAGTAGCAACAAAAGTAAAAAAGAATTTAGATTATGATTTAGCAGAAAATTACCATCAAGATTATTTGGAAAAAAATCCAGGTGGATATTGTCATGTTAATCTTGGATTAGCCTCGAAGGAGGAAGTTAAATAATGCGAAAAGACTACATTTCATGGGATCAATATTTCATGGGAGTTGCTAAGCTATCTTCCTTTAGAAGTAAGGATCCAAGCACACAGGTGGGAGCTTGCATCGTTAATAGTGACAAAAGAATTGTAGGTATTGGATACAATGGGTTACCTCAAGGTTGTGATGATGCATCATTTCCCTGGGCAAATGAAGGGGATTATGTTCATACCAAATATCCATATGTTGTTCATGCCGAAGCGAATGCTATTTTAAATGCGACAACGAACTTAAAGAATTCATCTATATATGTCACTCTTTTTCCATGCAATGAATGCACAAAACTAATTATTCAAAGTGGAATCAAAGAGATTGTATATGAATCAAATAAATATCAAGATTCAAAAGAACATCAGGCAGCACTCAGAATGCTTAAGGCATCTAATGTGAAATATCGCCAGATTGAGGTTGGAGAATTGAAATATGTTACAATTCATAAAGCAATATAGAAAATTATTAATCATATTAATATTTCCATATATATATTTGCTTTTTGTGTTGGTTGCACCTACAGAACAAGCTGTTATCGCTCCAGGGGGGCTAACAGAAGTAAGTGAAGTTATTACGATTGAAGGGTATGATATGGTAGATAATTTTAATACGATTTTTGTCTATTCATACTATCCAATTACACCTTTCCAATCTTGGGTATTAGCTACTGATAGAACCATGGATATTTATCCAATGACTGATAGACAAAAGGATATGAGCAAGAAAGATGAATATTTGCAAGGTCAACTCTCTAAATATGTTTCATTTAAAACAGCAATTATCAAAGCATATGAGTTAGCAAGTTTAGAAAAACCTGAAATAATTATTAATTATCATTATGAAGGTTTATATGTTTACTATAGACCTAATCGTTTGACAGAGTTAGAAATTGGAGATCAAATTATTTCTATTAATGGAAACAATTATTCTGATTATACTCACAATGAATTTATTGTACTAGCAAACGTGGATAATGCTTCATTTTTAATTAAGCGTAGTGTAGGAGATACATTTGAGTATTTAACAGTAAATTACGAAAAGGGAATTGATGAACCCAGTATGTTTTTTTATCCTAACAATGTGATTGATACTGCTTCCCCGGCTTTTGAATTTCCTGGGTTAGATAGTATAGTTGGAGGTCCAAGTGGTGGACTCTTACAAACCCTTAGTATTTATGTAAGTTTAGTAAAACTAAACATTGGAGATTTGAAAATTACTGGAACTGGTACCATGGATGTGAATGGACAGGTAGGTAGAATTGGTGGAATTACACAAAAAATGTATACTGCTATCTACAATAATGCTGACATTTTCTTTATCCCAGAGTCACATTTTAGTGAGATTCCTAACCTGGATTACCCCTATGAACTTGTTCGGATTGAAACTGTAGAACAGGCGGTACAATGGCTCAATGAACGCTTTAATTGACAAGGTCTTTAAATTTTTTCACCGCTTCTCAAAGCTGGTAAAATTGATTGATAATAAAACAACAATGAAGTATGTTGTTAGATCTGTACTAGGTGCACTGTTAATTTCGCTTTTAATTATATTATTACCTGCATTAGCAATGATCAATATGTTTATATATACTAAACATACGTTTATAATTTCAATTTTTTTGGTTATTTTAATTATGGGATGGAGTTTTATTTATTATTACTTCTATTACCGGTTATTAAAAAATTATCATCCCTCAATACGTGAGATAAATACAAAAATACCTCAGCTTACTGAAAGTGTCTTTGTTGCAATATTTTTTCTTGTATTAGGTATCGTTGTTTTATCAGTTGTTTTCTAGGAGGATTTTATGTTTATAGGAGCACTTATAATTATCTTTTCACTCATTCTAGATCAGGTTACCAAGCAACTTGCTCATTTTTATCTGCCTGATTTATTAGCAAATACAAACACTGACATAATTCTTATTCCTCATGTTTTTCAACTTAATTATTATCAAAATTTTGGAGCATCTCTAGGTATCTTTAATGGACAACAACTTTTCTTTATGTTTGTCACCGTTATTGCATTAGCAGTTTTTGGGTATCTATTCACTCAAGTAGATTTTAAATCTAAAAAAGTATATAGTATTTCAATTGCATTATTCATTGGTGGAACATTAGGTAATGCAATCGATAGAGCTCTTTTTGGATATGTAATAGATTTTATGCACTTTCCATTTTTAACACCCATTTTAGATTTAGCAGGAATAAGCAATTTTTATAACAATTTTGCAGATCTCTTTTTGAGTGCTGCAATAGTATTATTTGCTATTGATCTATTTATATTAGAACCAAAGCGAAAGAAAAAGGAGAAAAACAATGCCAGTATCAATCAAAGTCAATCATGATTCTATAGGCTTGAGATTAGATATTTTTCTTCTTGAGCACTATTATAAAGATCAAAGTAGAAGTTATGTTCAACACCTAATCAAAGAAGGTCATGTTTTAGTCAACAGTAAACAAGTAAAAACAGGACATACTTTGAAATCGGACGATGAAATATATATCGAAGCTATTGAAATCAAAGCTTTAGATCTTGAAGCTGTAGATCTTAAATTAGATATTGTTTATGAGGATCATGATCTATTAGTCATCAATAAACCACAAGGAATGGTTGTTCATCCTGCTTCAAGTTATCATGAACCAACACTTGTGAATGGACTTTTATTTCAAGTTGATGAACTCAGTTCAATTAATGGTGTCGCACGTCCAGGGATTGTTCATCGTATCGATAAAGATACATCTGGACTATTAATTGTTGCGAAAAATGATTTAGCACATCAAGCGCTAAGCAAAGATCTTTCTGAACACAAAATCAAAAGAGAATATATAGCATTGGTTTATGGTAAATTTGTTGAAAACGAAGGAACGATTGATGCACCTATTGCACGCAACCCAAAAAACAGATTAAAAATGTCTGTTATTAGTGGTGGTAAATCTGCAAAGACACATTTTAAGGTCTTAGATCGATTTAACCATTATACGTTACTCACTTGTCAATTAGAGACAGGTAGAACACATCAAATACGGGTTCATATGGCATATATTAAGCATCCTGTTGTCGGAGATGCACTTTATGGTCCGAAAGATGTTATAGGCTCTACAGGGCAATTTTTACATGCTCAAAAACTTACATTCTTTCATCCAACAAAAAAAGAGTATATGACATTTAATGCCGATATACCCAAAGAATTTAGAAAACTATTAAATAAACTTATTCAAGATTCTGCTTCGTAACATTTTTAAAATTCATTTTTGCTACAAGAGATAATGTTTTTAATCCCTTTGCAGCATGTATTTGTTTAATCATTTCATCAACTTCTTTACCAGCACCCTTAAGCAAAGCAATATTGAGTTTTTTGCTATATTCATCCATTTTCACTAAAAATGCATATCGTGCAATAATAGATGCTGCAGCAACGCTCAAATGAATCTGTTCTGCTCTCACATGGAAATCGATGTCTCGGTAAATGAGGGTTTCATCTTTGATGTAATTAAAGTATAATTGAGGTGTGCAAAATTGATCAACAATTACTGCAACAGGTGTTTTTAATTTTGATGATGTTTTGATAATTGCTTGATTATGTAGTAAAGCTTTGATTTTATTTAAATTACAGCCTTTGGCTACAAGTTCATTATATTTTTTAGGTGGAAGAATAAGTAGTGAGTGAATTAAGCGTTTTGCTATTTTTGGAGCGATTGCAATAATTGCTTTATCATTCATATTCTTAGAATCACGTACGTTAAGACTTTCAAGATAAGTTATATCACTAGTTGAAGCATATAAAGCACAAACGACGATAGGTCCAAAAACATCTCCAGTACCTACTTCATCAGAACCAATCGCCTCATAATCTTCACGATTTAAGTGTTTTTTTATTGAGACGAGTTCATGTGTAACTTCTTTGCCTTGTAAAAGAACTTTTCCTGTTTTATAACCTAAGATATCAATTCCGTTATGTTCAGCATGAAAAAGCAAATAGGGATTCTTATCCTCTATTTGATGGTATTGATAAACCTTATTTAGTGTATCTAATTCACTATCATTAACTGAAATTGTGTAGTGCTTCATTGAATATCTCCTGTACTTACTATATTATACCATATTATATTAAAAAAGGGTGGCTATTATGCGCTTTATGACGAAACCTCTTGAATTAAATCAAATTCTTGAAATGATTGCTCGTTTTGCTAAATCTGATACGATTAGAAACGAGATTTTTAGTCTTGAACCGATGACTGAACTACCAATGATTAATCAAGCATTGGAAGAAACAATGGATATGACAACGCTCATATTACGATCAGGAACATTACCATTTTTAGAAGATTACGATATTCATGAATTACTTAGATATGCAGATATGGATAGAATGTTTTCAATTCAAGAATTGCTCTATGTAAGACTATTTTTGCTAATGGAACGCGATATCATTAAATATTATAAAGAATTAGAAAAATTAAAAATTGGTGCACAATCACTTCAAAAATACTTTCTTAGACTACACTCGCATTACTCGCTTTTAAGCTATATTCAATCAAAAATTGATGAGGATGGACAAATTTTAGATAATGCTACTTCTGAGTTGTTGCGCATTCGTAGAGATCAATCTAGATTTGAAAAGCAACTTCAAGATAAACTTCAAAAACTATTAATTGATTTCAGTGCATATCTTAATGAAAGTGTCATTGTGCTTAGAAATGACCGGTTTTGTATTCCTGTTAAAGATACGTATAAGAATAAAATTAAAGGCATTGTTCATGACATCTCTTCAAGTAAGCAAACAATCTATATAGAACCTGAGGCATCCAGACAATTAACAGCTCAACTAGAGCAATTAAAAGTAGAAGAAGAGAAAGAAATTCAGAAGATAATTGCTTTATTAAGCGAAGAGGTCCATCGTGCTCATGAAAGTTTAAAAGATAATTTGGACTTATTTTTAGTGCTTGACTTTGTTTCATCAAAAGCGCAATATGCTTTAACTATAAATGGTGTAAAGCCGGAAATTAATCGTGATGGTTATATCTCGTTAATTAAAGCAAGACATCCTTTATTAGATCAAAAAACTGCTGTACCTATTACATTAGATCTCAATAAAGATTTTAAGACGTTATTAATCACTGGTCCAAATACAGGAGGAAAAACAGTAGCTTTAAAAACTGTTGGTCTAGTAACGTTAATGACACAATGCGGATTATTAATCCCAGCAAGCGAAGCATCAAAGATTGCAATATTTGATCAAGTGTTTGCTGACATTGGTGATGAACAATCCATATCTCAATCACTATCGACTTTTTCATCTCACTTAACAAAAATCATTGCTATGATTGAAAATGTTAATGAGAATGCACTTGTATTATTAGATGAACTCGGAAGTGGGACAGATCCTAATGAAGGGGTTTCTCTTGCAATCGCAATATTAAATGCATTTAAGACCTATAATATTCGAATGATGGTAACTACTCATTATTCTGAATTAAAGAGTTATGCATATGAAGAATCAAATATGGGTACTGCTAGCGTCGCATTTGATAAAAAGACTTTAAAACCGTTATATTACTTACAAATGGGAACAACAGGTTCATCACATGCCTTCTTAATTGCTCGTAGATTGGGACTCAAAGAAGAAGTTGTAAAAGATGCGGAAACAATCTATCAAGGAAGACAAACTGATTTGGCAAAAGTGATGGAAAAATTAAATGATGAATTGCTCTATATTGACCGACAAAAAGAAGTTTTAGCCGATGAAATAAGTGGAAATCGTAAAGTTAAGCAAGATTTTCAGCACTCAAAAGAGAAATTATTAGCCGAACAAGATAAGATAATAGAGAACATAAGACACAAAGAAGAAAAAAAATGGAAAGATCTCAAGGACGAAGTTCGAGAAATTATTATTGATCTGCAAAAGAAAAATGAGCTTTCTAAACCTGAAATTGCACAATTGAAGTATAAACTAAATCAGACAACCGATAATGATCGAATTCAATTATTTGATGATGAATTGCATGTCGGCGACTTCGTATTTATTCTTCCGTATCAACAATACGGAAAAATTAAAGCACTTAAAAATGATGAGTATGAGGTAGTATTTGGTAAGTTCGAATTATTCTTTAAAGCGTATGATTTACGTAAAGAAGAACCTAAAAAAGAGCCTAAGAAAGACGTTAAAGCTGTCAAAACCAATATTGGGCAGACACCTACTAGAACGGCTAAATTTGAACTTGATCTTCGTGGTTACCGATTTGAAGAAGTAAAAGATGCCATGGATCAAGCAGTTGATTCAGCACTCTTATCAGGATTAGCAACATTGCGTATTATTCATGGATTTGGAAGCGGTGCTGTCAGAAAAGCAGTTTATGATTATATAAAAACCTCTCCATATATCAAAACTCATCGTTTTGGTGGTGAAGGAGAGGGTTTAAATGGTGTTACCATAATTACCCTAAAATAGTGCAAATGGCTTGATATATTTAAGCTTTCAGCATATAATAAGAGTTGAAAAATTAATTAAGAAATGAGGAAAAATTAATGATTGATTATCAAGGACAACCTTATCAAGAAGTTATTGGACAACAAGGCTTAGTAGTTGTACAGTATTTTGCAACTTGGTGTGGACCATGTAAGATGTTAAAACCAGTATTAGAAGCTTTAAGCACAGAAATGACTGATTCAAAATTCTATCGTTTAGATATTGATCTATTTAGAAATCAAGCTGTTGAAGCAGGTATTCGTAGTGTACCAACAGTTGTTCTCTATAAAGATGGAGAAGAAGTTGATCGTCAAAGCGGTTATCAACCTAAAGAAAGAGTAGCTGCTTGGCTTAACCAATTTAAATAATTAAAGCACGCAAGTGCTTTTTTTATATAAAAAAATGGCGTATAATATGAGTGGTGATTACATGGATGGATTTTTGTTTATTAACAAACCCAAAGGAATGACATCTCATGATGTTGTTTACAAAATTAAGAAAAAATTCCACTTAGATAAAGTGGGTCATACAGGTACACTTGATCCATTTGCAAGTGGGCTTTTAATTTTATGTTTGGGTAAAGCAACTAAGCTAGCATACTTATTTTCAAATTTGGATAAATCATATCAGGGCACCATTGAATTTGGAAAACATTATGATACATACGATACAACAGGACAAATAGTGAAAACCAGTGATACTACTGTTAAAAAAGAAATAGTCATGCAAGAAATGGATAAAATGAAGGGCTCATATGAACAACTCCCACCGATGTACTCAGCAATCAAGATTAAGGGAAGAAAGTTATATGATCTTGCTAGAGAAGGAAAAGATGTAGAAAGAGAAACACGAAAAGTTGAAATACATGATTTTATGATGACACAAAAATTGGATGAAAATCAATACCAGTTTTTCACGTCAGTCTCAAAAGGAACCTATATTAGAAGTCTTGCAGTTGATCTTGCTGAAAGACTAAAGACTTATGGGGCTTTATGTGAGCTTGAACGTCTTTCTATAGGAAATTATAGCTTAAATGACGCAAAAACTATCGAAAATGTTACAAAAGATGATATGATATCCTTGGAAATATACTTTAAAGATATTCAAAAAATAACTTTAAATGATTATATGATTAAACTCGTTAAAAACGGAATTTATCTAGATGATAGACAAATTGCGACCGATAAGCCTTTTATTGTATGTGATGAAAATCATGCGATGATTGCATATTATGAAGTTGTAGAAAACCTACAATATAAACCCATACTTATTTTTTAGGAGTTCCTATGAAAATCATCTTAGCAAACTACAAATTAATCCAAAATGATGATCCCATTACGATTACGATGGGTAATTTTGATGGACTCCATTTGGGACATCAGCAGCTCATTAAACGCACAGTTTCATACACTGATACCAAGCATGCGATTCTCACATTTGATCCACATCCATCATCAGTTTTGCGTAAACAAGCTTTTAGAACATTGACTCAGAAAAATGATAAAATTGAGCTTTTTTCAAGATATAAATTAGATTTTGTGTTTATCGTTGATTTTAATGAAGAATTTTCATTATTGACAGTCGTTGATTTTATAGCTTTCTTGAGAAGATTAAATGTTAAAAGATTAGTTATTGGTCGAGATGCGAGATTTGCTTATCGTGGTGAAGGAACTATCAAGGATTTAAGGAAATATTTTATTGTTGATATTGTTGAAGATATGCTTTTTAACAATACCAGAGTTTCTACAACATATGTTAAAGATTTTCTTTATGCAGGTGATCTAGAATCAGCCCGAAAACTTTTAAATCGTCATTATCAAATTAAGGGAATAGTTGTTCATGGAAATCATATAGGACATAGATTAGGATTTCCAACTGCAAATATTAATTATGATCACTATTTTTTGCCTGAAAGTGGTGTCTACTACGTACGTGTTTTCTTTCAGGGACAATGGTATCATGCCATGGCAAATATAGGTAATAATCCAACACTTAATTATACTTTTGAAAAGAGGCTTGAAATCTATATTTTAGATTTCAATCAAAAAATATATGGAAAAGCATTAGATATTGTCTTTTTCCAATACATGAGAAATGAAATGAAATTCAAAGGTAAAAAGGAATTAATTATACAATTGAAAAAAGATGAAATTAAAGTTAGAGAATTAACAAAAATGAAAATTATGCTATAATTAGGTTGTGAGGTGGTTAAATGAAACTAATACTTGCAATTGTGTCAAATGATGATGCAAATAGAGTACAAAAAGCGTTGGTTAAAGAAAGATTTTTTTCAACACGTCTAGCAACCACAGGTGGTTTTTTAAGAGCGGGAAACGTTACTTTCTTGATTGGAGTTAATGATGAGAAAGTTCCTCAAGCATTGGAAATCATTGAAGCACACAGTAAAAAGAGAACAAAACTTGTTCCAAATACAATAGTTAATGAATTTGGATCATTTTCTGCACTCCCAATAGAAGTAGAGGTTGGAGGGGCAACAGTCTTTGTTGTCAATGTCGACCAATTTGTTAAAATATAGTTGCATTTTTTCAAAAAAATGCTACAATATAAAAGGCGGTAACAAGGATAGCGGAACGCCAACCCTGTCTTTAGTTATTCGAGAAAGGAAACAATATGGCACTTTCAAAGGCAAAAAAGACTGAAATTATGAAAGCTTATGCAACCAAAGAAGGAGATACTGGTTCTCCAGAAGTTCAAGTCGCTGTTCTTACACAAGAAATCAATGACTTAAACAATCATCTTCAACAACATATTCATGATTTTCATTCTCGTCGCGGTCTATACATGATGATCGGGAAAAGACGTCGTTTGTTAAAGTATTTACGTTCAAGAGATGTAAATCGTTATCAGACATTGATTCAAAAACTTGGATTACGTCGCTAAAAGGATTGCACATGCAATCTTTTTTTTTACCCTTTAATATTTTTATTCTCTTTTAAATAACTTTCTTAGTAAGTCAACATATATATCTTGAGTATTCTCGGTATAAATGATTTCTCTTGCAATAATCGGATCATTCGTAATGACTCCATCAATATCTTTTAAAATAATTTGTTCCATTTGTGTGGGATCATTTACAGTCCAAACATAGACTGTTTTTCCTTTTTTATGAATTAGATCCAGTAAAGTGGGGTAACTTAAAATGAAAGATCTTTCAAATCCAAATGAATCTACACCAGGCAGATTGACAAGAGTATCATGACTTCCAAAATAAGAAGAGAGCAGAAGTAAGGTCGGCAATTCGGAGTTAATGAGCTTAATGCGTTGTAACTGATCACTACTAGTGGATAAAAATGTTGTTTCATCCAACATATGATACGTTTCAAGAATCTCAATAACTTTTTGTTCCAATACAGCACTATTAACCTTCAATTCAAGAAAGATATGAATTCGGTGATCAATTAAAGTAATCACCTCTTCAAGTGTTGGAATGGATTCTGATTCATATTCATCTGAAAACCAACTTCCAGCACTTAAATTCTTTAATTCCTCTAAAGTAATGTCTTTAACTAGAACATTAGTAGTTATGTTTGTTGTTCTTTTTATGGTTTCATCATGCAGAAGAACTGGGATCTCATCAAGAGTGAGTCGAACATCGAACTCAACAGCATCAGCACCTTGCTCGATTGCTAGCTCTATCGAAGCTAAAGTGTTCTCTGGAGCATATAAAGACGATCCTCGATGAGCAACAATCTCAGTTTGGTTGAGTAATTCGAATTGAGATTTAGGACTTATTACAGAAAATATCGTTGCAATGTTCAGAATTGAAAAAACGATAAAAAAGATAATGAGTCCTCGTTTAATCCATTTAAGATTTATCGTTTTATCACTCATTCTAATCAATAAAGAATCCTTTTTAACGAGTCCATTTTTCTCTTTATATTGATAATACCAAGTTGTGATAAGAGAAAAATTAACAGGAATTAAAATAATGGTAGCAAACAATCCAATACCAATATATACTGAGTAAAGTACAGACAAGAGATAACCTAAAATACGATCTTGACCACTAACTATCCAGATGAAAGCTGCGATGAGTGCAATAATGATGAAGTATAGTGCATAAAACATCATATTAAGTAACAGATTAACGAATCCAAATTCGAGTATTATCTTCAATCTTTTACCCTTGAGCATATGACGACTCTGTCGATAAGCAGATTTTAAAGAATGCTGATCAATTGAAAACAAATGAATAGAAAAAACTGATTCAATAAATACAAAAAGAAGAACTGCTAACATCATATACATGGTTGCATTATATAACGGATTTTGATTGATCTGATAAATGATGTAAGCTGGAATTTTAATGGTAGTTGCAATTCCAGCGATGTTCATTAACTGAACGAGAAAAAGCAAAACAAAGGCAGGAATCAAGATGAAAATATGATATTTTTTTACTGCAGAAGAAACTCGTTTTGATCCGAGTAAAATAAAGGATTGAAATGAGATTTTTTGTTTGTGGTACCCTAAATCAAAAAGAAGAGCAAGAAAAATGAATTCAATGACTATGTAAACACTGAGTAGAGCAACCAATAGAAATAGTAAAAAAAGTGTAGAAGGTTTCGTAAGGTAATCCGTGAACAATGTATGTGTGATATAACTATATTTACTAACAGATATAGAATAGTAAAAAATCAATCTCGCAATAGGGTAAATAACAAAAAGACCCAACACTCTATAAAAAAGTTCAAAGAGTATCAGTGATTTACCATTAAAAGACATTTGTTGAATTGTTTGATGTATTGTTTTTTTCATAAAACCACACTCAGTTCATACTTAAATTATACCACGAGATGAAAAGTTAGAAAAATCGTTAAGTACTGTTCAGTTATCAATAGAGACTAATCTCAACGGAATTAATTAATATTGCTTAAACAGACGATTTTATTATGAATAAAAAGAAATTATGGTATAATAAAAAAGGTTAAAAAAAATAAAAAAAGACATATAAAATGAAGGAGATTTTATATCATGCAAAAGAAAGTTTATGAAATGACATTAGGCGGTAGAGTGCTTCGTGTTGAAACAGGAGAAATGGCTAAACAAGCGTCAGGCGCTGCCGTTATCACTTATGGTGACTCTACAGTATTAAGTGTTGTTACAGCAAGAAATGAAGCTTCAACTCAAGATTTCTTCCCTTTAATGGTAGTATATCAGGAAAAGCTTTATGCAGCAGGAAAAATCCCTGGAGGATTTTTAAGAAGAGAAGGTAGACCTTCAGAACATGAAACACTGACTTCACGTTTTATTGATAGACCACTTCGTCCATTATTTCCAGAAGGATTTAAACACGAAGTTCAGATAATCAATACAGTTTTATCAAGTGATCCAGAATGTACAACTGAAATGGCAGCAATGCTAGGCTCATCTTTAGTTTTAGGTATTTCAGATATTCCATTTAATGGACCTATCGCTGGAGTTCAAGTCGGTCGTGTGGATAATGAATTTATCATTAATCCAACACCTGATCAACTTCTAGTTAGTGATATTGATTTAATTGTCACGGGTACAAAAAGAGCAATCAATATGGTTGAAGCAGGCGCTAAACAAGTAAACGAAACAGATATACTTGCAGCAATTATGTTTGGACATGAAACAATTAAAGAACTTGTCGCTTTTCAAGAAAAGATTCAAGCAGACTTTAATACACCTAAAATGCCTTATGATGATTTCGCAGTTGGAAAAGAAGTTAAAAAAGAAGTTGATGCTTATGCAAAAGATCGTTTGATTAAAGCAGTATCAATCTTTGATAAACTTGAAAGATATCATGCAATTGATAAAATATCTGAAGAAACGATTGAACATTTCGAGAAGAAATCATTCTTTAAGACTTTCGATGATGTCAAAGTTTTTGATGAAAAAGCACAAAAGGATTACTTAAAACAAGTTAATAAACAAGTAGATTCAATTGTTACAGCTGAAGTTAGAAGATTAATCACACAAGATAAGATTCGTCCTGATGGCCGTAAAGTTGATGAAATTAGAGCTTTATCGTCACGTGTTGACCTTTTACCTAGAGCACATGGCTCCGCCTTGTTTACTAGAGGCCAAACTCAAGCATTGGGTGTCATAACACTAGGTGCACTTGGAGAAAATCAAATTATTGATGGTCTTGGCTTAGAAGATACTAAGAGATTTATGCTTCACTACAATTTCCCACCATTTAGTGTTGGCGAAACTGGACGTTATGGCTTTGTTGGCAGACGTGAAGTAGGTCATGGTGCACTTGGAGAAAGAGCATTATTGCAAGTATTACCTAATGAAGAGGAGTTTCCATATACAATTCGTATTGTATCTGAAATACTAGAATCAAATGGTTCAAGTTCACAAGCAACTATTTGTGCTGGTACAATGGGATTAATGGCTGCAGGTGTTCCAATTAAAGCCCCAGTTGCAGGTATTGCAATGGGTTTAATTATGGAAGGTGAATATTATACAATCCTTTCAGACATTCAAGGTATGGAAGATCATGAAGGCGATATGGATTTTAAAGTAGCTGGTACTAAAGATGGTATTACTGCTTTGCAAATGGATATTAAAATTGCTGGTATTACAGAAGAAATTCTTAAAGAAGCACTTGAACAAGCAAGATTAAGTAGATTACACATATTAGATCATATGCTTGAAACAATACCAGAAGTAAGAGATGATTTATCTAAATACGCACCAAAAGTTAAGCTTATTATGATTGATCCTGACAAGATTAGAGACGTTATCGGTGCTGGTGGTAAGATTATCACTAAAATTATCGAAGATAACAATGGTGTTAAAATTGATATTGATCAAGATGGTAAAGTGATTTTGATGCACATGGAAACCAAATGGATTGAAAGTGCAGCTCAAAGAATTCTTGATTTAGTTCGTGTACCTATTGTTGGAGATATCTACGAAGGTAAAGTAACACGTGTTGAAAAATTCGGATGCTTTGTTGAATTATGGGCAGGAACAGAAGGTCTTGTTCATATTTCCAAATTAGCTAAAGAACGTGTTGAAAAAGTTGAATCAATCGTTTCAGTTGGTGATCAAATTCTCGTCAAGTGTATTGGTATCGATGATAAGGGCCGTATTGACTTGTCAAGAAAAGATGCATTAAACTTAAAATAACTAAATAAATGGAGTTGAAAAGCTCCATTTTTACTATTTTTTAAAAATTATAACCGAAACGTTCATAACATCTATTTATCATTTAAATATGATATAATATAATTAATGAAAGTCATAAAAAAAGGAGAACATTATGAAATTAGAATTAAGAACAGAAAAATTAAACAAAATACGTAAAATGAATAAAGTGCCAGGCGTTTTATTTGGTAAATCAGTTAAGTCAACTTCGATACAAGTTGACGACAAAGACCTAAAAGAAGCACTAAAAACTTACGGAAAAAGTATGACATTTAAAATCAAAGTAGAAGGAAAAACTCACAACGTTTATATTCAACATGTGGAAACAAGAATTTTGAAACCACAAGATATTATTCATTTTGATTTACGTGTTGTAGGTGCAAAAGAAAGAATGTCTGCACTTATTCCAGTTATATTATTAGGAAAAGAAGTATTCTTTGATTCAGATATGTTTATTCATGAAGGATTAAATGAAATTTCAGCCGAATACTTACCAGGACATGGTATTTCTAAGATTGAAATTGATGTATCTGAGATGAAATTAGACGATATTGTTTTAGTCAAAGATTTAAATGTACCTAGTGATGTTGTCTTAAAAGCAGATCCTGAAGATGTTGTTCTAGAAATAAGAGAAGTTAAGCTTGCTCCAGAAGAAACTGAAGAGGAAGAAGAAGGCATTGAAATTGAAGATGAAGAAACAGAAGAAGAAGACGAAGAATAATTTCATCAAGTTGTTGAAATGATTGCTTTATGATATAATTATTTTTGTCAGTGGAAGGTGACCGAGCCTACGTGTTAGGTTAGGAAAGTCCATGCTAGCACATCCTGAGATGGATGTAGTGTTTGTGCCTAAGGAAAACATAACTTAGGGTACGATTTATCGTAACGGCGATTGATGATCTAAGGGTAACTATGATCTAGACGTAATGTGCCACAGAAACGAGTTATTCAGAAATGAATAAATGAAACGCGGTAAACCCCTCAAGCTAGCAACCCAAAATTTGGTAGGGGCACGTATAAAGATGAACAAAAATCGATATACGCTACTCAAGTAGAGATAAATGGTCACACCCTTTTAGGGAACAGAACATGGCTTATGCACATTGGCATATTAAGGTCCCTCGGGACCTTTTTATTTAGGAGGAATATATGAATATAAATGTAAATGGGATTAACCTTTTTTACGAACAAACTGGTAAAGGAAGACCTATGATTTTTATCCATGGAAATATGGCTGACCACCATACGTTTGATACTTTAGTTAAGCCATTAGAAGAAGTTTATTGCTGTTATTTGATTGATAGTAGAAACCATGGAGAATCATCGAAAAATGTGGCATTTGATTATGAAGAAATGGCAAATGATATTTACGGATTTATCACTCAATTAAAGCTAAAAAAACCAATCATTATTGGCTTTAGCGATGGCGCAATTATAGGTATGATTTTAGCTTATAAGTATCCCGATATTATTGGAAAATTACTTGCTGCTGGTGGAAATCTAAATCCAGAAGGGCTCAAGATAAAATATCAAAGATTATTAGTTAAAATCTGCAATGAAGAAGAAAATCCATTTCTTAAATTAATGAAGGATCAACCTCACATCACAGTGAAGAATTTATCTAAAATTACTTGCCCTACATTGGTATTGGCTGGTCAAAACGATCTCATTAAAAGAAGTGAAACTATCATGATACATAAAGGAATTCAGCAATCCAAATTAATGATCATAAAAGCTCATACACATGAAAGTTACATATACGATACTGATTATCTAAAAGATATTATACTTGAATTTGCGTTATAAAAAAAATCCCAAAATTTTGGGATTTGTTTTTTATAAAAGACCTAAAGCTCTTATGATAATAAATGTAATGTATGAGAAATATATACCTATTAATATCCAACCTTCAAGTCTTGAAATTTTACTACCTGTGAAACAGAAGAAGATTGTAATAACTGTTATTCCAATCAGAATTAACATATCAGTAAGGACATCACCATTCACACCAAGCGGTGTTACGATACCAGATAAACCAACAATCAATAATGTATTGAATACATTTGATCCAATAACATTACCCAGTGCAATCTCGTTTTCACCCTTCTTAGCAGCAACAATTGAGGTAACCAACTCTGGAAGTGAAGTACCAAGTGATACAATACTCAAACCGACAAGTGTTGCAGCCCTTGTAGCTGTCATACTAAACGATTGAACAAGTAGTTCAATTGCAATGTACTCAGCTCCAGAAGTGACAAGATAACCACCAAGTGATACTCCACCTATACCTAGGATAAGTAATATAACTGCTTTTTTAGTATCAACAAAGTGAATTTCCTCTTCTAAATCTACAGAGCGATGACTTCGAAACATGAGAAACATATAAAAAGAAAAGAAGACTAATAAAATTAAAGCTTCCCACCAAACAATGAGTGTATCAGCTTGAAAGAAATAAGCAACAGCTGCAAATAGAATTGTTAGGGCAATTAGAAATGGAAATTCTTGTTTCCTCATTGATTTTCTGACTGCGATTGGCATCATGATTGCACTAAAACCAAGAATTAATGTCAAATTAGCAATATCTGATCCTACGATGTTTCCGAGAGCAATATCTGCAGTTGTTCCAGCTGCACGAGCAGATAACGAAGCTGCAAAAGTGACTGCAAATTCTGGTAAACTTGTCCCAAATGCAACAAGTGTAAGACCAATAATCAATGGGGAAATTTTGAATTTTTTAGCTAAAGATGCAGATGATACAACAAAATAATCTGCTCCTTTAATCAATAAGAAAAATCCAAATATTGTAATAATAATATTAAATGCAATAGCCATTTTTGATGTATTCCTCTCATGAAAAAATCGATTTAGCTTATGGATATCTTAATAATAAAAACCATCAAGGCTTCTGTCTTGAAGGTCTTGTTTCTAGAATAAAAGTTAGTAATTTGTAATCAAAACAAATTCACTTTCTTCCATGTGTCCATTGTAGCATAATATAACTTTCTGTTCAAGTTAAATTATAGATAATAGAACATCTTCGTAATCGGCTAGAATCATTGACTTTTCACTATAAAAATAGTATGATATATCTATCACATCGTGATGGAGGGCATAATAGTAGAAATGGAAGAAAGCAGTAGCAGGATCGAAGATCCAATATATCCGAAATGCAAAAAGAACAAGTTTGATGCTTTTTTTGGTGTCTTTTTTTGTTATTTAGAGGGGGATAAATCATGATATATTCACTAGTTATTATGTTTCTTCTCATTATACTATCAGCAATTTTTGCTGCATCAGAAGTAGCACTTATTGCAGTAAGTGATAACAAGATCAATCTAGATGCTGAAAAGGGAAATATTCGTGCTGTACGTATACAGAAATTTACGAATTCACCTAAATCAACTGTATCATCTTTACGCGTATTTATCACATTAATTGCGCTTGTTAATGGTGCTATTGCAGTAAATACATTTAGTTCTCGAATCTCATTGTGGTTTGATTCATCTTTAGGTTTTATAGAACCACTTGTCATGGTAATAAGTGTACTCATTTTATTGGTTTTTCAAGTTGTTTTTGGACAATTTATACCAAGACGTTTAGCAAATAAATATCCAGAACAGATTGCATATGGAACGATTGGTTTTATTGCAGTATTGACTATTTTGATGTTTCCGATTGTTTGGCTCTTGGAATCCATATCTTCGCTTATTGGTCGTGTCTTTGGACTTGATCCAAACGACGGAGATAGAAAGATGACTGAAGAGGAAATAAGAACTATTGTTGAAGCTAGTGGAAAAATGGGTAACATCGATGAAGAAGAAAGTGAAATGATTCAAAATATTTTTGATTTCAGCGATACAACAGTTGAAGAAATCATGACACATCGTATCGAAATTTCTGCAATCAATGTCAAATCTACAAAAACTCAAGTATTAGCACATATTAAAGATGAAAAATTTACACGTTATCCTTGCTATGAAGGCGATATCGACCATATAGTTGGGACATTGCATGTTAAGGATTTACTCAAATATATTGATAATAGCGATGAAAAATTTTCACTTAGAGCTTTGATTAGACCTCCATATTTTGTTCCTGATTCAAAAAAGACGAGTGATTTGTTTAGAGAAATGCAAAAACAAAAGAATCATCTTGCAGTCGTTTTAGATGAATATGGTGGAACAGCTGGAATTGTTACAATAGAAGATTTAATTGAAGAAATCGTTGGTAATATCTTTGATGAATACGATGAAATTGATGATAAAATTATCAAAATTGATGATAAGACATATGAGATACTAGGATTATGTAATATTCATGATATCGAAGATGTTATCGAAGCTGGTTTACCTGTTGATGACTATGATACTTTAAGTGGTTTTATTTTAGGTCAATTAGGAAGATTTCCTCGTGAAAAGGAAAAAATTGAAATTGAATTTAATGGTTTTAAGTATGTAGTTCTTGAAACAGAAGATAAAATAATTTCCAAAGTCAAAGTGATGATTCCTGATTTAGATGAGGATTCTTTGACAGATGAGTAAGGAAAATATATCATGACTAGCCAAGATTTTATTACTATAGGAATTCTATTATTATTAATCGTATTATCAGGCTTTTTTTCATCTGCAGAGATGGCTTTTTCGTCTATGAATCCAATAAAATTGAAGCACATTATTCAAAATGGAAATAAAAGAGCGAGACATACCTTGAATGTATCTTTGAAATTTGAAAGTTTATTAACGACAATTCTCATTGGTAACAATATAGTTAATATTGCATCTGCCTCGATAGCAACCGTTTTCTTTGTAAAACATTGGGGAAATATTGGAGT
>CAZVDQ010000013.1:0-32309 GCA_964625435.1 uncultured Mariniplasma sp. | reverse complement strand
AAGATAAAAAATGCTGAAATCATATATATGAAAGCGAATAAATTTGGTCGTGCAAATAAGATTTTTGATGAAGCACTTGAAACCGACCCATATGCTAAGCGTGCTTTATGGGGAAAACTACTTTGCAAACTACAAGTTTCTGATTTTGATTTATTAGGACTTAATACGAAATTAAATGTTGCTTTTCCTCTATTTGAAGAAGTCATGGAATGTCACAAAAAAGCAGATGAAAACATTTATCTTAAAGCGTTTGAAGAATTTCTACTTAAGAAATTTAGATCAAATCAAATATTTGATGAAGAACTTTATGCATATATATTAAATTGGAAAAATAGATACGATCAACATGCTTTTGCTAAAACTTTATATAATGAAATAAAAACTTTCCTTGAAAAGGATGGTTTAATCGATGTCAATTGGATTCATATAGCTTTGACTGAATCACTGAGATTTATTGAAAAAGAAAATCCACAAGAATATCTTGAAAAGTATATTGAAACTGCTATTAATCTTAATCAAGATAAATTATACAAAGATGCTCTTAAGGTTGTTGATGTCATTCTTTCTATCGATGAAGGAAATCAAGATGCATTACTTATTCAATTATGTGCAACTTATAGAGTACCAGAATTAACTGAACTCCATACCGCGCTTCGTGATTTAAAACAGATAAAAGTTTTTGATGATTTGATTCAAAGTGGGTATCAAGACCTTGATATCTTTATGGAATTGAGACTTGCAGCACTAGAATTAATTGAAAACGGGAATGCTAAACTAGCACTTCAATTTATCGATTTACTCTTAGAAAGTTTGCCAGTACAACATGTTGATATGCTCAATGATTCTTTATTAGAGTTTTCAGAAAATCTAATTTATAAAGAAAAATTTAAGGAAGCTGAAAAATATGTTAATCATCTCATTCACAACCTTCCTTTATTACCAGCGGCACATTGGTGTAAACTGAAAATTGCTTTAGGGGCAAATACGAATTTTGATGTTCTCATGCATAGCAAGAAAGACTTAATGGAATATCCAGACTTTGAACATGCGATTAATTCTACATCTCATCCCGAAGATTATATTAAGTTTTATGAAATTCATGATTCTTTGAAGCAAGCAACACCTCAAGGTAGAGCATTTAAGAAGATGGCGAATAAGCATTATGATGATTTTGAAGAGTTATGTGGCAATGTAGACATTCACACGTTTGTTACTGAAACAGTTCCTAAACTACAAAAACATGTAAAAAGAGCGACGAATGAAGATCAATCGGGTGTTTCGAATATCGTTGTGAGAAGCGTCATTGTATTAATACTTGTTGGATTTGCTTTTGTCATTAGTAATGAACGTGCATTATTTGATTTATATGATTCTAATAGTGGACACGATGTTGCTTGGTATTTATATCAATTCTATAAGAATACAGGTGGTTATGCTATATTAGGCTTAATGTTTATTACTTTCCTTTTGACGGCTCTAAAGGAAGGAAATAGCTTTGGTAAGTCATTATTGAAAGGTTTTCTTCTAGGCTTAATGTTTACAGCAATTGGTTTAGCTATGGTTGCCGGTATTCCTTGGGCATTGACAAAATATTTAGGAGATACACTCTTTAGATTCTCAGATATTACGTACTTTGGATTATCTACTGTAGTCGTTTCTGGTGCATTATTTGGAATTGTTATCATTGCAATTGTCATCATTCTTAGAGGTTTTCATATTAAATTGCTTGATTCAACAAATAGCAAGAAAGCATTTGGTTTAAGTATTGTTAATATGGTTATCTTAAGTTTGATTGTGTTGGGAGCTCTTGCAGTTTCATTATTAGGAATCATTAAATAAAATTTTAAATATATAGAAAAGAGAACTATTTGATAGCTCTCTTTTTTTGTTATTCATTTGGGAATTTTAATCCCCATGTTTTTTTTAGGGCATCCATTTGTTTCATTACTTCAATGGTTATGTTGTGTGGTAGCAAAGGACTTTCTTTTAAGTTTTCATTTAGACACCTAGCAACTTCATTTATTTCGTATTCAAATCCGTTGACGAGATGAGGGTGAGCAATCTTTCGTATGAGTTGATTATTTTGATTATAGACAAAAGCTTGTTCTGCCTTCCAAAAATCCGGAATTTTGATATAACCCTTTGTTCCATAGATATATCCGGTTGTATCCAGTTGCTCTGCTAAAGAACTTGCAAGATTTGCTTTTGCACCTGGATAGAAGAAAGTATAGGTTGCTGAAAAATCAAATCCCCTAGGATCCATGATAACTTCAGTTTCGTAATGATCTGGTGATCCTAAAAATAAATTTGCAAAATGAATGGGATAAACGCCTAAATCAAGAAGTGCACCTCCACCCATCTTTGGATCAATTAATCGATCTTTTCTATGATCTTCGATAGCAAATCCAAAACCAGCCTCGATTTTTGTTATTTTACCAATGACACCAGAATCAACAAGTTTTTTAACTTCTCTAATCGTTGGAAGAAATATAGTCCACATTGCTTCCATAACAAAAAGGTTATTTTCTTTTGCTTTATTTAAGACCGTTTCTGTTTGTTTAGCATTTAATGTGAATGATTTTTCACACAAGATATTTTTTTTGTGATTAAGAGCGAGCATCATATGTTCATAATGTAGGCCATGGGGTGTAGCAATATAGACACAGTCCACGTTTGGGTCTTCTAATAAAGCTTCGTAGCTACCATAGACCTTTTCAAATCCATAATCTTTTTGATATTGTGTGGCTTTATCAATATTTCTGCTAGCAATTGCGTAAAGACTTTCTTCAGTTCCCTTCACTGCTTTGCTGAATGTTTGTGCTATTCTACCTGCGCCAACAACTCCAAATCGGATCATATTCATCACCTCTATTCATTATATAATAATATGGATGTATATGTAAAAAAGTGAGCCTCAGCTCACTTTTTGATTATTTCGTTTTATACTTTTCTTGCAACATATGCAAACATCATGGGTCCTGTATGAATACCAAGAACAGGTGTTAATTTTGAAAGTGATATATTTCTAATGTTAAGTTCTTTACGTAATGATTCACCCAATTGTTTCGCTTTTTCAATATCATCACCAAAGTGAACGATGAGATCAATTTTTGCTTTTTGGAATTTTTCAATGAGTATTTGTTTCATTGCCAAAAAAGAACGTTGAATACCAAATCCCTTGGATAAAGTCACATAAACACCGTCATCATTGACGGTAATTACTGGTTTGATTCTTAGAATATTACCAATTGTACCTTCAACTTTTCCGATTCTACCACCTTTGCGTAAATACTTTAGTGTGTTAATGGTATATAAAGCAAGGCTGTCTTCATATCTGAGTTTGTTAAGTTTCTTTATGATTTGTGGAATGGCTGTTTCCTTTTTAACGAGTTCACAAGCTTCGTCAACCAAGATAGATAATCCGCCTCCTAAGGTCTTTGAATCATAATGAGTAATATTGATACCTTTCATAGGCTCAAAAGCCAATCTGAACGCATTAAACGTTCCACTTAAACCTGAAGATAGATTGATGACAAGTGCATCAGTATATTCCTTTTTCTTCAGATCTTCAAATAGTGCATTTAAGTCATCCATGCTTGGTAAGCTTGTTGAGACATCATGATCGTCTAGTTGTTGATAAACCTCGTCTGATGTAATTTCAATACCATCGCGATAGCTTTTTCCATCAACGACAATCATCAAAGGGACAACGAAAAGATTATCATATTTTTTTAATGTCTGGGGACTTAAATTCGCTGCTGAATCAGTTACAATAGCAATTTTCATTTTTTCTCTCCTATTTTTTTTTTATAGGTCATGTATCCAATAAGATTCTTATTCATAATAAGTCTATCACTTAATGATAAATGATGTCAAAAATAGTTCTTAAATGTTTCAATTTTGAAGAAATATGTAAATCTATGTGTAAATTTATTTAGAAAATGAGGTAAATTCAAGAAAAAACAAATGAAATTTTTAGTTCAACTTAAGGACTTTTGATATAATCGTAATCTTTTATGATAGAATAATCATGACAAGAGAGGTTAGATTATGAATCAATATCAAAAAGCACAAGAAGCAAAGAATTACATCAATCACTTAACAAATATTAAACCTAGAATTGGATTAGTGTTGGGATCAGGGTTGGGTTCTTTGACTGAAGAAATGACGGATGTAGTTGCTATTCCATTTGAAAAAATTCCCTATTTTGAAAAACCAACAACCAAAGGTCATTCAGGAAAAGTTGTTATTGGGAAACTGAATGGTGTCTATGTTGTTATATTTTCTGGAAGATATCATTATTTTGAAGGTTTTCCATTAGACACTATAACCCTACCTATTCGAGTGATGCATTCATTAGGTGTTGAAACACTCATACTGACTAATTCATGTGGTGCTATTAATACAGATTTTAATCCAGGAGACTTAATGGTTATTAATGATCACATCAATCTTGTATTCAACAATCCCTTAATAGGTGAAAATATAGATGAATTTGGTCCTAGATTTCCAGACGGAACTGAAATCTATACCAAGTCTTTAAGGAAACGTGCGCACGAGGCAGCTGAAAATTTAGGGTTTGAATTGCGCGATGGGATCTATGCATGGTGGACAGGACCAAGCTATGAAACACCCGCAGAAATTAGAATGATTAGAATGTTAGGCGCCGATGCAGTTGGTATGTCAACCGTTCCAGAGGCTTTAATTGCATCACATATGAACATGAAAGTACTTGGCATTTCATGTATAACCAACATGGCAAGTGGTATTTTGGATCAAAAATTATCTCATCAAGAAGTCCTTGATGTCGCTGGTCAAGTTAGTTTGAAATTTATGAATTTAATTAAAAAAATCGTAAAAAATCTGTAAAACGCAAAAATTATTTGGGAGAATTGTTAAAATTCTTCTTTTTTTTAATAAAAAACGCAAAAAAAGTGACAAAATGTGTCGTTAGGTATTGTGTCACGAACAGTAGTGTGCTATAATTAGTGTATAAGAAAGAGATGGAAAATCTCATGATTGAACAAATGATGTTTAAGAAAAACCCTTAATAGATCATTTGAAATACAATATGAAAATGAACAAGATGTGAAGTTATAAAAGTAAAGGAGATAAAACGATGAAATTCTTTGAACAAAAATCAGAAAAATCAGAAATCAGAAGCAAAATGATGACGAAGTATCCAATAGTCTGGGATCATTTAGGAGTACGCGATCATGTTAATTTCTAATAATAATTCAGTAAGATCACATATAAGAATGAATGAATTAGCAAATTGTTGGTCTTTGAATAAGGACAGATTGGAAAGTAAGAATCATAAGAAGAGATTCTAGATAATAATAGTTAAGTGATTATCTTCAATCTTTTTCTTGCAATACAAATAAATAAAAATAGAATAGAGATTCAGTATCATGCAAAAAATAATGCATGATGCTATGATCATAGGAGGGATTTAATGAACGCACAATTTAAAAGAGGTATTATTGAGCTTTGTGTCTTATCAGTATTAGTAGAAAAGGATATGTATGGATATCTTATCATCAATCAACTCTCCGATTTCATTGATGTCAACGAAAATACCATTTATCCAATATTAAGAAGGTTGACAAAGGAAGATTACTTTGAGACATATCTCGAAGAATCAAATGAAGGTGCACCGAGAAAATATTACAAGATGACTGAAAAAGGATTTGTTTACTATTTAAAATTAAGAGATGAATGGGATGCTTTTATCGGTGGTGTTTATCAAATCATTAATCAAGGAGGAAAGAAGAATGAAGAAATATTTAGAAGATTTAAAACAAGAATTACTGAAGAAAAAATTGACGAATAAGGAAATTGAAGAAATTTTAACAGATCATGAAGAAATGATTCAAAATGCAATGGATGAAGGTTTATCAGAAGATGAAATTAAAGCTAAATTTGGGAAACCCGAACAATTAGCTGAAGAACTTGCTGATTTTGAACAAAAAGAAGACACTGAGCAACAAAAAACAGATTCTTTCACTCTATATGAATCATTTGAAGTTAATGAAGACGAAATATCAGTTAATGTAAAACTCACATCAGAAGATATCGTTTATCAAGTATCATCAGATTCCAAAATCAATGTTTACTACAAGGGCAAGGGTAAAATTGATAAATATACAGTGGGTTTTAAGCATGGTAAATTTGAACTATTAGGACAAAAAAACGTTAATTTGGTATTTTCTTTCAGTAAAGGTAATGATTTAGACTTTATTGTTGAACTGCCTGAAGCAGTTCGTGTTACTGAATTAGCACATCAAGGCGTTAGTTCAGATGTAGTACTAAAAAATCTCGATATCATGAGTTTCAAACTAACAACAACTAGTGGCGATATGATGGTTGAAAATGCTAAATTAGGTGCTGCATTCTGGCATACGGTAAGTGGCGATTTATTTATTAAAGATACGGCGATGGAGAAGCTAGACTCCTCACAGGTTAGTGGCGACATCAAACTTGAACGTGTGAAGATTGCAGGCGATGTAGTATGCAATAGTGTAAGTGGAGACCTACTTTGTACAGATTCTTCATGCAAAGACTTTACTTTAAAAACTGTAAGTGGAGATTTAGATGGAAAAGAATTTTATCCAAAGAGTGTTTCACTAAAATCTGTATCAGGTGATATTAAAATCAGAAATAAAGAAAAAACATATATAAAAGTACTTACAAAGCATTCTCTTTCGGGAGATATTGACATAAATTAAATTATTCAATATTACAAAAATTGAAGTGCTATAGCGGATATTCGCTATAGCACTTTTCTTATCATATACGCATAAATAGAAATTTAATCATCAATCAATTCAACAAACCGACAATCACAGATGAACTGTTGGTCTATTTTTTCGCCTTTTTTTGTAATCAAGTATAGTCTGCCACTATAAAATTTATTAATTGGAATGATCATTCGTCCATTTTCAACGAGCTGACTTAATAGAGCATCGGGGACTTTATTAGGAGAAGCAGTAACAATAATGGCATCATATAAAGCGAAAGCTTCCCAACCTTCATATCCATTACCCAAATGATAATAAATATTATCATAACCAAGAGATGTATGTATTTTTTTAGCACGTATTTGTAGTCTTTCTAAACGTTCAACAGTGAAAACTTCTTTTGCTAATTGAGCTAAAATAGCAGTTTGATATCCTGATCCGGTACCAATTTCTAGTACACGATCGGTTTTCTTTAAAGCTAGTTTCTCGGTCATTAATGCGACGATATAAGGTTGAGATATCGTTTGATTCAATCCAATGGGCAAGGGATGATCTTGATAAGCGTACTGTTCAATTGCTGGATCTACAAATAAATGTCTAGGAACTTTTAATAAGGTTTTAATAAGCGCCTCATCTTTGATACCTCTATAGATGATTTGTTCTTGGACCATTTTTTTCCTATCAAAGTCATATAAATCTCGTGACATAATATTCCTTCTTTCAAGTTCATCATACATCATGTTTCTCAAAACGTCAAAATGGTGATGAAGTAAATCAAAAATTTGTGTGAATAAGTGTATTTATATTGACATTAATATAGTGTCTTGATATAATCAATAGTAAACCGACCGACCGTTCGGTCGGATGAGATTTTCAAACAAGGAGAAAATACATGAGTTCATATAGCGTAAGAAGACCTATTACCGTTTTAATGGGTATATTAATCATTATTGTTTTAGGAGTTTTTTCGGTAACAAAATTACCGTTAACACTCTTTCCAGATATTAATTTACCTTATGTCGTTACGATAACGACATATGAGGGAGCGACACCTGAAGAAGTTGAGTTAGATGTTGCTAAACCGATTGAATCTGCTGTTTCAACCATTGGAAACTACAAGGAAGTTTCTTCCATGTCCAATGAAAGCTTTGGGATATCAATTATCACATTTGCTGATGGATCCAATATGGATTCAGTGGTCATTGAATTAAGAGAATTACTGAACAACCTTAACTTTCCTGATAATGTAGGAAATACAAGAATCTTAAGAATCAGTCCAGATATGCTTCCTGTGATGACGGTCACATTATATAAGACATATGCTGAAGATTTGACAGATGATGAAATTTTAATTAAGAATACTGAGTGGATAAATAAGGATGTTCTTCTTGATTTATCCAGTATTCCTGGAGTAGCTGACGTCAGTATTTCAGGTGCTGCAGATATTGTTTTACAAGTAAACTTAGATACGGATATCCTAGATTCTTATGGCATTACACATCAAGATGTTTTAGCTACGATTGAAGATCAAAATGTTGGTGGTCTTGTTGGTGTTGCCCTAGATTCTGGAGAACTTCGTATGCTCTACTTAGGTAATAAACCAAGTAGTCTTTCAGATATTGAAGACTTACCCATTCTTACATTTGGCGGAGATGTCATTACATTAAGTGACTTAATTGTTACCGATGGTATCCAATATGTGAATGCAAATACAAATACATATTCAAAGATAAATGGGTTCCAAGGCATTCAAATTTCTTTTCAAAAACAATCCGATTACGGAATTACCGAAGCCTCAGATAATATTATGACACGGTTAAATGAAATTATTGCCAGAGAAGATAGTGATGCAAATTATACTGTTTTATTGGACCAAGGTGAATACATTAATTTAGCAATTGGTTCAGTTCTACAGAACATTATTATCGGTGGTATCTTAGCAATTATTGTCTTATTCATCTTTTTAAAGGATATTAAACCAACACTGATAGTTGGCTTAGCTATACCAATTTCCGTTGTTGCTGCATTCATGATGATGTATTTTACGAATGTCAGTCTTAACTTAATTTCAATGGGTGGTCTTGCATTAGGTATTGGGATGCTTGTTGATAATTCGATTGTCGTTATAGAGAATATATTTAGGATGATTAGTGAAGGAAAGACAAGAAGGGAAGCTGCTGTTGAAGGTGCAAGACAAGTCGCTGGTGCGATTACTGCATCAACTTTAACAACAGTTGCTGTATTCTTACCAATCGCCTTTATTGAAGGTATGGTTGCTGATGTATTCATCAGTATGGCACTTACTATTAGTTATTCGTTAGGTGCTAGCTTATTAATTGCTTTAACCTTAGTTCCAGCAATGGCATCACAGATGCTTAACGATCATAACAATAAAAAAGAAAGTAAAGTTATTCACAAGTTAAAGGTTTGGTATAAAACTTCTGTTTTATTTACAATCAAACATAAAGCATATACTTTAGTTACAGTTATTGTTTTATTGGCTGTATCAGTTTTCTTAGTCATATCAAAAGGATTCATCATGTTACCTACATCAGATGAAGGTACCATAAATGTTTCAATTGATACAGTAGCTCAAGTTGATTTTACAACCAATGCAGAATTTGCTGATTATGTTACTTCATTACTTATGGAAATTGATGATATTGATACAGTATCAGCAACAATCAATAGTAGTATGTTTGGTTTGAGACCTATGATGATGGGTGGAGGTTCTGGAACAATTCAATTTACGATAAATCTTGTTGATTCTAGACGTAAAACAACTTCCTACTATGAAGACTATATCAGAGAATACTTAAAAGATATTGATTATGCAGATGCGGGTGGTATCCTAGAAACTCAAGTTACTGATATTATCGTTTCTGCACAAAACAGTACCGCTGGATTAAGTGGTGCTACAGGAATCAATATCAAAGTAAGTGGATATGATTTACTTACCTTGGAATCTATTGCTGATGATATTTCTACCATATTAGAAGGTACAGACCATGTAACTAAGATTGACAATGGCGTTAATCAAGGTGCAGATAATGTAAGAATTACTGTTAATAATGAGAATGCGATGATGTATAATCTTACAAATCAAGATGTCATTGAAAATATTAATTTACTCTATACTGATTTAACAACATTAGGTAGTACTCAATCACTAATCATTAATCTTCAGGGTGTTGATTATACTTTAGATTTACCTAATGAAACAGTCATAGGTAGCATTAGCTTTGATGATTTCGGTGATTATCTCGATTTTCTTGGTGGTGTTCAATTATTTGATGATGCAACCAGAGCAATGATTGATGCTTATATAGCGAGTGCTGGAATGGGTATTTATGCTCCAAATATGTTAGTAGATCCCACATATACACCCGGAGATCCACTCCAATTTATTATTAATCCATATTTAGTTATAACAGGCGGACAGATTGTTTTCAATCCGATGAGTGCTGATCCTAAACTATCTTCACTTAGTGTTGCTCCTTTGTACATTGCAGATGATACAGATAGTGCGACAAATATTGAAAAAGTTACGGGTTTTGCTACCATCAATACTGATGGTACCAATCGTTATTTAAATGTAACAGCTCAAGTTGAAGAAGGTAAAAACATTACTCTTGTTAGTCAAGGTGTCATTGATCGTGTGAATGCCTATCTAGAGGGTTCTGATTTTGCAGCTTATGGGCAAGGATATCATGTGACATTCGAAGGTGAGAATGAAAGTATTTTATCAGCTGTTAGTGATTTAACCTTAGCAGCTATCGTCGCTATATTACTTGTTTATATGGTCATGGCTATTCAATTCCAATCTTTGATTTATCCACTTATTATATTAGGTACGATTCCACTTGCATTTACTGGTGGTATGGCTGCTCTTCTTGTTACAAATTCCAATTTAAGCTTAGTTTCAATCATGGGGTTAATCATTTTGATTGGAATAGTGGTGAATAATGGTATTGTCTTAATTGATTATATTAATAAGTTGAGGCTCAAAGGACGAACCATTATTGACGCA
Source organism: uncultured Mariniplasma sp. (assembly GCA_964625435.1). Taxonomy (GTDB): domain Bacteria; phylum Bacillota_I; class Bacilli_A; order Acholeplasmatales; family Acholeplasmataceae; genus Peloplasma. The sequence continues at coordinate 21,539 of CAZVDQ010000013.1, read as the reverse complement.
ATTACTGAAGCTGGTCAAACAAGATTAAGACCTATCCTAATGACGGCACTTACAACAATTCTAGCGTTAATTACTTTGGCGTTTGGTGTAGGACAAGGTGCAGAGTTATTATCACCTATGGCAATTACTGCAATTGGAGGCTTGATTTATGCAACTATATTGACACTTGTAGTTGTTCCTACAATCTATGCAATGATTAACTTTAGAAAGATTAGAGAAGAGGCTAAAGCAAATGCAATCGACAAAGGATAAGATATTAAGTGCTGTATTAGCACATATCAAAGAGGGTACTCAATTAGATCATATTACAATTTCTAAGATTGCTAATGAAGCAGAAATTGGTAAAAGTACAGTTTACGAGTATTTCAATAGTAAAGAAGATATGATTTTAGAAACTTACCATTACTTATTTGATTATTATGATCTCATCTTAACAGCTGATAGTGAGCATATGGATTTTAAAAGTGCCTTCATTGAACAGATTAAAAGAGTATTATTCGTTATGAAAGATGCAAAGCTGATTATGAATGCAATTATGAATTTTGACCAACAAATCTTTCTTAATTACGGCAAACAACTCGAAGGATGTGCAAGTGACATTAGAGATAAGATGAAAACAAGATTTGAAAGTATCATCCATTTGGGAGTCATTGAAGGAATTATTGATACTAAAACACCTCAGCCATATATAGGGCAAGTGATTCAAGCCATTATTTCCGGACTATTATTCCAATATGTTAATGGTGCAATTGAGATTGAAGAAGAAAAATTGTGTGAATTAATATATCAACACACGCTTATTGCTATCAAAACCTAACAAAAAACCTATACCCAGCATTAAAAATGCTGGGTATTTTTTTATGTGAAATCATGGGGTTATATTTATATAGTTAATAATTCGATATTTTTGAATAATTAATGTAATTATGAGGTATTTTGTTGCCAAAAGACATTGACAATTAGTCTAAATCATACTATCATAAAAGTAACTTATTCGCGAAACTCAATCGAATCATTTGAAGAGTTTTTAACATGTTACTACCATGTAATAACATAATAAAAGAGATTTCTATGAGTAAATACTGAGTTTTCGATATAATACATCTTCGTTAACATGATAATGGACATCATATTTATTGCACAAGCGGTTTGGCAGAATTGTTTATTTTTACTTAATTAAATAGGAGGCTAGGAAATGTTGTTGAAGGAACTGCTTCAAAAGTATCCAAAGAAAGAAGATCAGCTCATTGAAATTCTATTAGAATATCAAAATGAAAAAATTGATCATTATATTTCAAAGGAAGAGATTACGGAAATATCGAAATACTTAGATGTACCAGAAAGTAAGGTATGTAGTGTTTTATCTTTCTATACATTCTTTTCAGATAAGCCAAGAGGAAAACATATCATTCAAGTCTGCAAAGATGTGCCATGTTATGTAAGCTCCAATATTGATGTCTTAAAAATAATAGAAAAGGAACTTGGTATTCGCATTAATGAAACAACTCCAAATCAACAGTTTACTTTAGAATTCACAAGCTGTTTAGGTTGTTGCGAAGCTGCACCTGCGATGAGAATCAATGATAAGATTTACACGCATTTAACGGCTGATAAAATCAAAGCGATATTATCTGAGTATAAGGTGTATATGTGATGATAGAAATGAAATTAGTATCCAAGAGATTTGGAAAAATCAATCCATTATCTATTGAAGAATACATCAAGTTTGATGGATATAAAAATTTGGTTAATGCTTTATCAATGGAAAAAACAGAAATCATTGAAGAAGTACAGCATGCATATTTAAGAGGTAGAGGTGGTGCAGGATTCCCAGCTGCAATTAAAATGATGGCTCTTGCAAAAGAAACTTCTGAAGATAAATATATCATTTGTAATGCAGATGAAGGCGAACCAGGTAATTTTAAGGATCGATATTTAATGGAAAATGATCCTCATCAAATCCTTGAAGGTATGATTATTTCCGCATATGCAACAGGCGCTACGAAGGGCTTCATTTATGTTCGTGGTGAATATCAAAAATCAATGAGTTTACTGAAGTGGTCTATTGATGAAGCCAAGAAAAAGGGTTATTTAGGCAAAAACATCTTAGGCAAGAAATTTAATTTTGATATCGAAGTACGGTCTGGTGCTGGTTCATATGTATGTGGTGAAGAGTTTGCTTTAATTGAAAGTATTGAAGGTAACCCTGGTAGAACGAGAGTTAAACCTCCATTCCCCACAACTAAAGGATTATATGGTAAACCAACTTTGATTAATAATGTTGAAACATTAGCTACAATTCCTCTCATTATTGAAATGGGTGGCAAAGAGTTTGCTAAAATAGGAACGCCTTCTTCAACTGGAACTAAGTTGATTTCATTATCCGGTAATGTCAAGAATAAGGGTGTATATGAAATTCCTTTTGGTGTTCCCATTAGAGATGTCATTTATAAACTCGGTGGTGGTATTGAAAATGATCGCAAGATTAAAATGGTTCAATTAGGTGGAGCTTGTGGTCCAATTATCCCAGAGTATATGTTAGATATGATTATTGATTTTGAACGATTCGAAGAATTTGATTCAAAAACAGGTGCTGGGGCAATCATTGTCATGGACGAAAGATTTGATCTATTTGATATTTTATTAAAAATTGTTCGTTTCTTTGAACATGAATCATGTGGTAAATGCACACCATGTAGAGAAGGTCATATTCAATTAGCAAATCTAGTCATTAAATTTATTGAAAGAAAAGCAACAGTTAAAGATATGGTTTCATTGGAATCTCTTGCACGTGTGATCCATCAAGCATCTTTATGCGGATTGGGACAAACCTCACCAACAGCAATAATTTCATCGCTTAAATATTTCCGGGATGACTATTTAGATCGAATAGAACATCCTGAGAAAGCATAAGGAGGAGAGAAAATTGGTTAATTTAGTTATTAATAACGCAAAGGTATCTGTTGAAGAAAATACATCGATTTTGCAGGCCGCCAAACAATATAATATGGATATCCCTACATTATGCTATTATGAAGATTTGAATATTAAATCAGATTGTAGAGTATGTGTGATTGAAGTTCAGGGCAAAAAAGGATTAGTATCAGCTTGTTCTACACCTGTTGCTGAGGGTATGGTTGTATATACAAACTCTCCAAGAGTTTTAAATGCAAGAAAAACAATAGTTGAACTTATTTTATCTAATCATGACACCAATTGTACAACATGTGTAAAAAACATGAAGTGTGAACTACAAACATTGGCTAGAAATTTAGGGATTGATGAAAATAGATTTCCATCTGTATTTGAAAGATGTGACATCGATGAAAATAATCCAGCAATCGTAAGAAATCCCAATTTATGTATCAAATGTGGACGTTGTGTCGATGTTTGTAAAAATGTACAAGGAACAAACGTGCTTGCTACGATGGGTAGAGGTCATACAATGCAAGTTGCTCCTGTCTTTAATGAAGATTTGAACGAAGATTTTTGTACTTTCTGTGGTCAATGCGCAAGTGTTTGCCCAGTAGGTGCAATTACTGAAAAAGATAATACTGATCAAGTTTGGAATGCTATCATGGATTCTGAAAAACATGTCATCGTGCAAGTTGCTCCCGCTGTCAGAGTTTCTTTAGGCGAAGAAATTGATCAAGTTGTTGGTAATATTGTTACTGGCAAGATTGTTTCAGCAATGAGACTTTTAGGATTTGATAGAGTCTTTGACACTGATTTTACAGCTGACTTGACAATTATTGAAGAAGGTAATGAATTAATACATAGAGTAACTACAGGTGGTGTTCTTCCTATGATGACATCATGTTGCCCAGGATGGATTAGTTATGCAGAAACAAGATATCCAGATATTCTAGATCATTTATCAAGTTGTAAATCACCTCAACAAATGTTTGGTGCACTTGCTAAATCATATTATGCTGAAAAGATGAATCTTGATCCTAAGCATGTCTTCGTTGTTTCAATCATGCCATGTACGGCAAAAAAATATGAAGCACAAAGAGAAGAGATGAGTGTTAATGGAGTAGATCCAGATGTTGATGTTGTCTTGACAACCCGTGAATTGGGTAAGATGATTAAACAAATGGGTATTAACTTTAATGGTTTGGAAGAACAAGATTTTGATAATCCATTTGGTATTACATCTGGTGCTGGTGCTATATTTGGTGCTACTGGTGGTGTTATGGAAGCAGCAATTCGTACTGTTTATGAAGTTGTAAATAAAAAACCACTTGAAAATCTTGATTTTAAAGATTTAAGAGGACTTGAAGGAATTAAAGAAGCTGAAGTTGATCTTGGTGGAACAATGGTTAAAGTTGCTGTTGCTCATACTTTAGCAAATGCTAAGGTTTTGTGTGATCAAATTAGAGATGGAAAATCTCCTTACGCGTTCATTGAAATCATGACATGCCCAGGTGGATGTATTGGTGGTGGTGGACAACCTTATGGAACAACCAATAAAGTTCGTCAGGAAAGAATCAACTCAACGTATCGTGTTGATGCAAATATGAAGATAAGAAAATCTCATGAAAATCCACAAGTGACAGCATTATATGAAGATTATTTAGAAAAACCGCTTGGTAAAAAATCACATCATTTACTTCATACACATTATCACGACCGTAAGCGTAAATAAGTATTAGATTATAAGATTTACATGATATCATAAGGGTACATATGCTGTACCCTTTTGTTTTGAATCATTTGGAGGATTTATGAAAAAAAGTGATTTCTTATGGATATTTATATTATTAGCTTTAACATCAATTGTTATTATTCCGTATACAAGATCAATCTTTGAGGATGCTACTGCGTCCCATCCATATCTGATGGGTTTCATTAAAACATCAATTTTAGCTAGTTTAGGTGAAAGATTAGTTCACAGAATTAAAACTGGAAGATATTTTGGAGATCATGGGATTTTCTTAAAGTGGATTGTTTGGGGCTTTTTAGGGATGATATTTGTTATCATTTTCAAGATTTATGCAAGTGGTGTTAATGCAGCAGAACAAGCACACCTTTTACCTTTTATTAGTCAGGATACCTTTATTTCAACACTCCTTACAGCTTTTTTGATTAGCACGCTCATGAACATTTTCTTTGCACCATCATTTATGATGCTTCATAGAATCACTGATACATATATAGAACTTGGTGATGGAAACATAAAAAAGATTGTTCACATACCTATAAATGATGTTGTAGGGCATATAGATTTCGTCGTATTTTTTAAGTTTGTTGTTTTTAAAACAATTCCTTTTTTCTGGATTCCAGCTCACACGATTACATTCTTACTACCTGAAAATTATCGTGTGTTAATGGCAGCTTATCTATCTGTTATTTTAGGAATTTTACTATCGGTTGTTAAACCTAAGAAAGAATCTTAATAAAGTGTATTATTTTTTGTTAAATAATACAAAAAACTTGACATAAAAATGTGTTTTGATTAATATCTTAAATGGAGGCGATAAATTATGGCAAAAACAAAACAATTTAAAACAGAGTCAAAAAAGCTATTGCATTTGATGACTCATTCGGTTTATACACAAAAAGAGATCTTTTTAAGAGAGCTCATCTCTAATTCTAGTGACGCAATTGATAAGCGTCATTTCATGTCACTTACCGATAGTAATATTCCACCTGTAGACTACGAAATCTTTATAACCCCTGATGAAGATAACAAAACATTGATTATTGCAGATAACGGGATTGGATTTACTGAAGAAGAACTAATTAACAACTTAGGAACAATTGCGGAAAGTGGATCAAAAGCTTTTTTAGAGAAAGCAGAGCAAAACGATGTTGATCTTATTGGTCAATTTGGTGTTGGGTTCTATAGTGCATTTATGGTAGCTGACAAAGTGACAGTTGAAACCAAATCACCTTATGCTGAAACGGGATATAGATGGACATCAAAGGGGGAATCTTCATATACGATTGAAGAGATTCAAAGAGATGCTATTGGTACAACCGTCATTCTACATTTAAGAGCCGACGATGAAGAAAATGAAGAAAATTTCTCTGAATACACTAAAACATATACTTTGAAATCTTTGGTTAAAAAGTATAGCGATTATGTCCGTTATCCAATCAATATGATGGTTACAAGTACGGTAGACAAAAAAGAGATAGAAGTTAAAGAAACCTTAAACCAAATGATTCCGATTTGGAAGAAAGCAAAATCTGAAATCAATGATGAAGATATGAACGCTTTTTACAAACATCAGTTTAATGATTATGATGAACCACTGAAGGTCATTCATACAAGTGTTGAAGGAATGCTTACCTATACTGCATTACTTTTTATTCCAACAAAAGCACCTTATGATTTCTATAGTGAAAAGTATGAAAAAGGACTTCAATTATACTCAAAGGGAGTCTTCATCCAAAATCAAAATACGGATTTACTTCCTGACTACTTCAAATTTGTTAAAGGGCTTGTTGATTCATCTGATATTTCACTCAATATCTCTAGAGAATTATTACAACAGGATAGACAAGTCAAAAAGATTGCATCTCATCTAGAAAAGAAGATCAAAAGTGAACTAGAAAATATGATGCAAAATGAAAAAGATAAATACTTAATCTTCTATGAAAATTATAAGACAACTTTAAAATACGGTATTTACGAAAGTTTTGGTTTGAATAAAGAGAAGCTTCAAGATTTAATTATGTTTAAATCTAATAAAAGTGATGCGTTTATGAGTTTCAAAGAATATGTTGAAAAGAAACCCACTGATCAAAATGCAATCTATTATGCAACGGGCAAATCAAAAGAAAGTATTCTTAAACTTCCACAAATGGATGTTATGAAGGAAAAGGATATTGAGGTTTTACTCTTCACTGATGATATTGATGAGTTCATGATCCAAGTGATGCAGAACTATCAGGAAGTTCCTTTTAAATCCATTCAACAAGCGGATACTGATTTGTTAGATGAAACAAAGAAAGAAGACTTAAAGACTAAGGAAAAAGAAAACAAAGATATTCTTAAGGCAATTAAAAAAGCTTTGAAGGATAAAGTAAAAGACGTTAAACTCTCTTACAGACTCAAAGAATCTGCAGTTTGTCTTGTTTCAGGAGAAGGCATTAGTATGGAAATGGAAAAGATATTAAAACAAATGCCTAATGCAGCAAATGTTCATGCTGATAAGATCTTAGAAATCAATCCTGATCATGATTTATTTCAAGCATTAAAAAAGATTTATGAGAAGGATGAAAAGAAGATTGATGAGTATTCTAGTATTTTATACCATCAAGCTTTACTTATTGAAGGATATCCAATTGAAGATCCCACAGAGTTTTCAAATCATTTGGTTCAATTGATGATTGATTCATCTAAATAATAAGAAAAAGGGCTTAATTAAGCCCTTTTTCTTATCTTTTCTTTGAGATTGAATCTTCATTTTTATTGATACATTTGTTCTTGTCTTTTTTCAATGAAATAAGGAATTTCAGGGGTAATGACATAAAAGAGTAGAATACCTATTGTTAAACCACCAATATGACCAGCAATACTAATGTTTGGAACAACAAAGGTGAATACCAGATTGATGATGATCAGTTGTCTGATTGAACGGATTGCTCGTTCATTAAACCAACGTGCGCGTAAGAAGGTTAACATGAGCATACCACCCATGATGCCAAAGATTGCTCCACTAGCTCCAACAGTTACACTATTTGCGGGTCCTACTAAGACGACAAGTATACTTGAACCTAAGCCTGATAATAAATATAAGAGTGAATATTTTTTAGGTCCGATGATTAATTCCATTTGACCACCTATATAGAATAATGCAAGTGAATTCATTAAAAAGTGAAGAATGCTTCCGTGTAAAAACATGACAGTAATCAAACGATAATACTCATGTCCTATGGTGACATAGGGAGGATACAAAGCTCCATATTTAACTAGTACCTCAAGTGAAAAATTGTCTTCAACCATGACGATGATGGCCATGATTAAATTGAGGATTAAGATGAAACTTGTCACTGGGTGAGCTTTGATATAATGTAATAATTTTTCTGTAAAGGTCATATGTGTTTTCTCCTACATTGATTATTATACAGGGGTTCAAGTTTTCATTCAAGTTTTAATCGTTATATGTGATAATATGTATAAAAGATGTTATAATAATGTGCGTAAACATAAAGGAATGGTATATATGAAATCAATAGCAAAGAAAATTAATAAAAAAATATATTATGGATGGGTTATTGTACTAGTCAGTGCTATTGCACTGTTTTTCTCGTCTCCTGGACAAACATATTCAATTAGTGTTTTTAATTCATATTATGAAACACAACTTGGATATTCTAAAACATTATTGTCTACGGGATATAGTATCGCAACGACAATCAGTGGATTATTAATTGTCTTTGTTGGTAGAGCTATTGATAAGAATGGTCAGAGAAAAATGTTTATCATTGTTGCTATTGGTTTAGCACTTACCACCTTATTCAGTTCATTTGTTTTAAATATTTGGATGATCTATATCAGTTTTTTCTTTCTTAGATTTCTTGGTCAAGGATCATTGACTTTAATACCTGCAAGTCTCGTCCCTCAATGGTTCGATAAAAAAAGAGCATTTGCTTTATCAATGATGGCTTTTGGTGGATTCTTTGCAATGTTATTAATTCCAGCATTTAACTTGTGGATGATTAATACGTTAGATTGGCAAAATGCTTGGAGAGTTTGGGGATTACTATTACTTGTTGTGTTCTTACCTATTGTTTTCTTTTTGGTTGTCAATAGACCTGAAGATGCAGATATTCCGATGGAAAATGAAACGACCTTTATTTCTAAAGAAGATGCACTCGATGCTTTAAATAAGGAATCATGGACATTAAAAGAAGCAATGAAGACAAAAGATTTTTGGTTTATTGGTTTTTCATCTATGATTGTACCGATGTTCACAACCGGATTAGTCTTTCATTTCTTTTCAGTTATGGATCTTAGAAACATCAGTCACGAAACAGCAGCATGGATTATTGGATTCATGGCATTTCCAATGATTCTTATGCCATTTGCAGCTAAACTCTTCATTGATAAAACCAAACCTAGATATATTTTCTTTACGACACAAGTCATTATTTTCTTAGCTATGGTCATGTTATTATTGTGGGTACAAAATGCAACAGCAGCTATTATCTTTATCTTGATTTATGGGCTTGGTGCTGCGATTCAATCAGTGACACTTAATACAATCTATCCCTATTATTATGGCAGGAAATATTTAGGAAGTATTCGAGGTATGGCAACTGTTTTTATGGTTATAGGTAGTGCATTAGGTCCCGTTCAATTTGCAGTTAGTTATGATCAATTTGGAACTTTTAACTACGCCATCATCGCAATGATGATTATGACAGTGATTGCTGCTATTTTATCCTTACTTATTCATAAGCCCAAGAAACCTGAAAGTAATATAGAAGTAAATCAGATTAGTCAGTAATTATTTATGATAAAATAAAATTTATAAAGGAGTGAATATATGTCTAAATATGAATCGCCAAATTATGATGTAATCAAAAAAGAAGGATCGTTTGAAATCAGAAGATACAAGGAGTTTTATACGACATCAGTTGATGAGAGAAAACTATCTGGTTATAGTGGATTTGGATTATTATTTAGTTATATTAGTGGAAATAATAAAACGAGTGAAAAAATACAGATGACAGTGCCTGTCATCAATGAGTTTGAAGAAGATTCAATGTCTATGGAATTTGTCGTACCTTCTAAATTCTATGGTAAAGAAATCCCTACACCTAATGACCCTAATTTAGTGACTAAGTTCTATCCTGAGCATTATGCTGCAGCTTTACTTTTTACAGGGTTAAGCACACCAAAGCATGTTGAAAGAGAAAAGAACAAACTAACTTTATGGCTATCTGCAAACCAGGTTAATCCATCAGGAAGATATCGTTTAGCTAGATTCAACACGCCTTTTAGTGTTCCATTTTTAAGACATAATGAAATTTTAGTAGGAGTTGATTATCAAGAGTAAGGGCAGCAGTGCCCTTTTTTTATTACTTAAAATAGAAAAGATAATGTTATAATATATAAGAACTAGAAGTTAAAGTGAAGCAAAGGAATCTAACGATGGCAAAAAAAATTAAGATTAAAGTTGAACCCCAACTTAAATTCACAAAGGAAGAACATTTAATTCAAGCAGTGAAATTCCTGTTGTTTTCAATGTCAGCTGGAGCGATACAAGCTGGATCATTTACGTTACTACATGAAATTTTTGATTTTGTTTATTGGCCAGCTTATTTAATTGCACTAACACTTTCTGTGATTTGGAATTATACGTTAAACAGAAAATTCACCTTTAAATCAGCGAATAACATTCCTATCGCAATGATTAAAGTTGCTTTCTATTACGCAGTTTTTACACCACTATCAACATGGTGGGGTGTTGCTTTAACAGATATTGGATGGAATTATTATCTCGTATTATTCCTCACGATGGTCATCAATTTATTAACAGAGTTTCTATTCACTAAATTTTGTGTCTACCGACACGCAATCAATACAGCAATCAAACCTGTTGAAGTATAAAACCCCAAAATTCGGGGTTTTTATTTTCTCTTAGTTAGGAGTCATTGATTTCCAAAAATCCTGGAGTTTCCTATCCAATTGATTTGTTGAGCGTATAGTTTCATAATTTTCCCATTCAGGTGGAAATAATTTTCGATAACTATAACTATTAAATCTATCATCAATAAGTATAGCAATACCATAATCGGTAGCAGTTCTAATAACTCTGCCCACAGCTTGGATAACCTTATTCATTCCTGGATATTTGTAAGCATAATCAAAACCTTTTGAAAATTTTGATTGATAATAATCTTTAAGTTGATTATTCGTTTCATTGATCATCGGCAAACCAACACCTACAACAATTACACCATTGAGCATATCACCGATGTAATCAATCCCTTCAGCAAACATACCACCCATAACAAAGAATGCGAGTTGAGATGTGTCATTTTGTCCTCTAAACCGTTCAATCATCATCATTCTTAATTGAGGATCCATATCTCTTTTTTGAATTAGTATGTCAGCATCCATTGCAGGAAGTTCATCTAGGATCTGATTTAAATATTGGTATGATGGAAAGAAGACGATATAATTTCCTTTCTTTGCATTGATGACTGAAGTGATGATATCAACAACACCTTTAATTGATTGAGAGCGGTCTTGATATCTTGTGGAGATTTGATCCATAACGATGAGCTTTAGTTTATCACGCTCAAATGGTGATCGAATTTTTAATGTTTCACCTTCATCTTGAGTCAATAATTTTTGATAATATTCGATTGGATAAAGTGTAGCACTAAAGAACACTGAACCATAGGTTTTATTTTTTACTGTATCTAGGATGAACTGTGATGCATCAAGACATTGAACAGTAACCGAAAGTTCCTCATCTTTTTTTTCAATGTTTGTTAAGTAAGCATCATTATAGAATTCATAGACTTTAATAAAGCTAAGCATTTCTAAATATCCCTCAAGCACATCAATCTTTTTTGGATAGTTGGGGTCTTGTTTAAGTGCATTCTCTATTTTTTTCATTAAGTATTGAATTGCCTCTAAAAAGTTGTTGTTAAGCGATTTAAAGGAGATGAACGTTTGATCGATTAATTGTGATTCAATCATATCATAAGCATCTAAAACGTGTTTTACTCCCGTACGTATCGTTGGTTTTAATTTGGATGCTGCGCGTCTTAACTTAATGAAATTAGATCTTAATAACGTTGATGAATACATATCCCGGGAACGGTTAATTAGGTTATGTGCCTCATCGACCAAGACCAAAGGTTTATAGTTTTGCTCATCAAAATATCTGATGAGATGTGTAATCGGATCAAAAACATAATTGTAATCACAGATAATAACATCAGCGTAATATGAAACATATAAACTATACTCAAATGGGCATATCAGATGTTTTCTCGCATAATATTCAACAACGGATCTACTCATCAACTTCTCATTTTGAAATATATCTTTAGTGGCTTCTTGCAATCGGTCAAAAAATCCTTTTGCAAAAGGACACTTTTTTGGATCACACTCTCTTTTTTCTAGGAAACAAATCGTATCTTTTGAAGTGATTTCAATTGTTTTTGTTTCTAGACTGCCTTCATGAAGCATATCCATAGTATCTAAGGCAATTTGCTTACCCACTGTTTTTGCAGTTAAATAGAATATCTTTTGTGTGTCATCACTTAGTGCTTTAAGACTTGCAAATAATGAGGCCATTGTTTTCCCTATTCCCGTAGGAGCAATCGCGTATAAAATATCATCTTCAAGTATGGTTTGATAAACAGCACTCATCATTTCTCTTTGACCTCTTCGATAATTGTCAAAGGGAAAAACCAAGGTAGCAAGTGATGTCATTTTATGCTGTTCATGTTGATCTAAAATATTTAACCAAACGAGGAAATCATTAATGGATTCTATAAAAAAGGATTCTAATTCATTTAGATGAAATATATATTCAAAATGGCGCAACTGATAATCTCCAAGTTGTATATAGGTCACACGTCCATCAATTTCATGAATCTCATGAATCCTCATATACATAAACGCATACATCTTTAATTGAGATAAATGCTCATTATTAACTATAAAATCCGGATCATTAATATTGAATCTAGTTGATTTGATTTCTTCAAGAATTGTATAACCATCACGCAATAAAATACCATCTATGCGTCCAGATAGTAGAATAGGATGTGAATCAGCCATATATTCTAACTGTATAGGAGCTTCAGCTTGATCTACGGATTGATATTTAGATTGAAGATATTGGTGAGCTTTTGTTCCTTCAAGAAGTGAGACGTTTTGAAAAGTTTCACTACTTAGATCACCACTCGCATAAAGAAAAGATACTAGATCACCGACACCGATTTTGAAAGGTTTCATTTTATTCCTTCGTAATCTTAAGATTACATTTATTATATCGTATTATGGCAAACTTAAGAAATTCTTAATAAGTTTAGGTCAAGTATTGATATTTTCTGCATTGTTTTTATTGAATTAAATGGTAATATATATATATATATATGAATGACGACTACGAAATGGTGTTTTCATTATTATATAGTCATAGTCTATAAGTCAACATATAAAAACAACAAGGATTTTGGCAGAATACACATGGACCTTTAAGGAAAATGATATTGATGAGAGACAAGACAAGTATGCAAAGTTTCATTAAAATATCAGGAATTGTTATAAAGGCTATCGCAATAGTCTTTATTGGGTTCTTTTTTATGTTTACTTTTTTACAAGGCGGACATCAAGAAACACTTCATTTCGAACTTCCAGATGTTTTCCTATTTTTATTTATTCCCGTTTTGTATTTGATAGGAACATTTGTTTCTTTTAAAAATGAATTTGTTAGTGGAGCCATCATCTTTTTAAGCTATGTTGGATATAATGGGGTCATTTTAATAGTTGAACAAAGCGGAATAGAGAATCTCCATTACTCTTTCTTGCTAATCCCATCTGTTTTGTTTATTCTTCTATACATCGTTAGAAAGTATGAAGAAGCAAGAAAAAATGAATTTAATGCACTTTATGGTGATTATGAATCATTGTCTCAGATGTATAAGATTGTAGATAGCATGCATCAAATTACAACTGAAATATTACAAGAAAACGATCTAGAATTAATTTTTCAAATCATTTTAGAAAAAGCAATTGATATTGTACCCAAAGCACAAACCGGAAGTATCCTGATTAAAAATGGCGATAAGATGGAATTTAAAGCTGCTGTGGGATATAATCTTGAAACTTTACAAAATGTCAATTTACTTTTTGATGATATGTATCAATCAAAATTGGGCAACATTTACGAACCCACAGTCATCCGTGATATTAGAACTTTTAATGGTTCTAATTTGAGTGAGACCAAAATGAAAAATTTAGATGAGCAAGATGCCCTCATTGCTAAAGCGGTTCTTACTTGTGCAATTACATTTAAAGATGAAATTTATGGATTTATCAATTTGGATAATATTGAAGACACAGAAGCTTTTAAGGAAAGTGATAAAGCAGTTATCAAACAGCTTGCTCAGCAGATAGAGATTGCAGTCAAGAATCAGAAGCTTGTTGATGACATCTATAAATTATCTAGATATGATGCTCTGACTGGAGCATACACAAGAACATATCACACAACACTCTTAAAAGAAATCTTCGAAGAGGCTAGAAAGAATAGAGCAGTATTTTCTATATGCAATTTAGATATCAATGAACTCAAACCTATTAATGATAAGTATGGTCATGATGCTGGTGATGATTATATCGTTTACTTCAGTGATGTAATCAAAGACCATTTGAAACCAGAAGACATGTTTTCTAGAATGGGTGGAGATGAATTCATTGTAGTTTATGCAAGCTGTGATAAAGAGTGTGCTGAAGAGAATATGGAAGAAATTCGGGACTACTTTATTAAGCATCCATTTAAGAAAGGCAAAACAATAGTTCCATTAACATTTGGATGTGGTATATCAACATTTATTGATGACAGCGAGGATTTGGAAAAGCTACTTGTTCTAGCAGATCAAAAAATGTATGCAAATAAAAGACATCGCAAATAGAATTCAATATTAGCCATCACAATATGATGGCTTTTTTTATTAATTAAATATTATAATAAAGTATTTAACTAGCTGAAATTGAATAAGAACCCATAAATGTAGACATCAACATAAAGTCAGAAATTTTATTAAAAATTGTCAAATACCATGTAAATGCGTTATAAAGCCATTGACCGCTAAAGCTATCAAAATGAGTGAAAAAAACTTTCGATAAATGAGTTGCAAACCACTAAAACAACCGTTATAATAAACACTAAACAATGATGATGTCTTAAGAAATTCACAAGTTAAAAATTGAAGTAATTTTCAAAACATTACATTTGTATTTAAAGAAAGATATTTTAAGGGGTCTTTTTTAATTTATCGAAAGGTTATCATTAATATAATATCAAAAAATATGAGGTGGATAAGATGTTTGTATTAAAAAGAAATGGATCACAGGAAACATTTGATTTAAGAAAAATAGCGAATGCAATGCTTAAAGCTTACCAGAGTGTAGGTTCAGAATTTTCTGAAGAAGATTGTCTCAAACAAGCACAAGATATTACAAAAGCTTATGCTAAGGATCAAGAAGTCAATATTGAAACAATTCAGGATGATGTTGAATTATATTTAATGAAGAAAAAGCAGTTTGAAGCTGCTAAAGCATATATTAAGTATCGTGAAAAACAAAAGGTTGAACGTGAAAACCCTTGGTCAGACAATGACGAAAGACAAGACCTTATTTTAAGTAAGTATCTTATCCCTGGAGAAAATAAAAAAGATTTTATAAAGAGAGTTGCTTTTGGTAATGTTGCTGTTGAAAAAATATTTAGACGTAAAGAAGCGGTTTTTGGTGGAAGAAACTTATATGCAATCGGTAGAGAAGGAAACATTACAGGCAGTAATTGTTATGTTACTGAGGACCCTCAGGATAGCTTAGAAAGTATTTATCGTGCTGACTATCAAATTGCCCGTACTTATAGTTATGGTGGCGGACAGGGCATGAATCTGTCCAATATACGCCCTAAAGGTGCAAAGGTTAACAATACAAGTAATACAACACCAGGAGTTATGGTTTTTGCTGAAAAGTATTCTCATACGACATTAAGTACACAACAAGATAACAGACGTGGAGCATTAATGCTTGTTCTTAATATCGATCATCCAGATATTATTGATTTTATTACAACAAAGCTTGATTTAAATAAAGTGAATGGAGCCAATATTAGTATTGCACTTAAAGATGATTTTATGCAAGCTATCAAGAATGATCAGAAATGGTTAATGCGTTTTGAAACACCATATGAAAGTATTGAAAAATCAATTAGAGCAAAAGATTTATTGCAATTGATTGGTTATGCAGCACATACAATGGGAGATCCTGGAGTCGTCTTTATTGATCACATGAACGATTATCACTTCTTAAGTGAATATTCAGATGTTCGCTTTACTGCAACAAATCCCTGTGGTGAGCAACCTTTGATGGCTCACGGCTCATGTAATCTAGGAAGTATCAATTTAAATGCTTTCGTTAGAGATGCATTTACAGAAAATGCGTTTTATGATTGGGATAGATTTGACTTTGTCGTCTCAGAAATGATAGGAGCACTTGATGATTTACTAACAATGTTAGGAGATCGTCATGCATTACCTGAACAAAGAGAACATGTCAAACAGTTTAGAGAAATTGGACTTGGAGTGATGGGATTAGCAGATCTAGCTCTAAGTATGAGACTTCCTTATGGTAGTCCTGAATTTCTTGAATTTTTGGATATACTGATGAGAAGAATGCTAAACACTGCGACAAAGAAAACAGCACTTCGTGCTAAAGAATTAGGTATATTTCCTAGATTTGATTATGAAAAAATATCTTCATCTAAATTCTATAAAGATACAATAGATGCTGATACTGATGCATTAGTTAAACAATATGGAATGAGAAACTCTAGACTATTATCAATTGCTCCTACGGGATCGATTTCAAATATTTACGGTGTAAGCGGTGGAGTTGAACCGTTCTTCCAAATTAATTACACAAGACGTATTGTTTCCTTGTTTGAAGAAGAAAAGACAATCACTGTATGGGAAAAAACACCACTTGCATTAGCGAAAGCTATGAATGTTGATCCAGAAAAATTACTTGATTGGGCTTTGATCACTTCACAAAATATTGCCTTCCTTGATCGTGCGAACGTACAAGCAACGATTCAGAAATATGTGGACACAGCAATTAGTTCAACATTTAATTTGAATAATAGTGCAACTGTTGAAGATGTCATGGACATTTATCAAACAGCTTGGGCTAAGGGACTTAAAGGAGCAACCGTCTTTAGAGATCGTTGTGCAAAAATTGGTATCTTAGCGGGTATTAATGAAAATACCGAAGATTTAAATCCAGCAGAGCCGCCTCATGTTCACGTTGAAGAAAAGTGGACGAATAAAAAAACGAATGAAGTGAAAGAATATGTCACACATATTACGATTAGCAGCAGTGGTCACATCCCAGAAAAAATCGAAAGAGAATTATGTCCATTATGTGGAGACGTTCTTATCAAAAAACAAGGATGTATTCAATGTAACAATCCCGAATGTGTTTATGAGAAATGTGCAATTTAATTTCATTTAATTCAAACAAAGGATAGAAAAATTCTATCCTTTTTTATTCTTTCAATCTAAGCTCATAATGGTATAATCGTAAATATAGGAGGATTATAAAATGAAATCAATAGAAACCATTTATGCACCCATAGCAGTTGGACCTTATAGTCAGGGGATTTTAGCAAATGATACACTTTATGTATCTGGACAAATTCCATTTGTACCAGAGACCATGGAACTCATCTCATTAGATATTAAGGAACAAACGCTTCAAAGTTTAAAAAATGTATTAGCCATTGTTGAAGCAGCTGGATTAAAGAAAAACGATATTGTTCGTTGTGGAGTTTTCATGACAGATTTAAGTGATTTTTCAAAGATGAATGAAGTATATAGTGATTTTTTTAATGGCCATAAACCAGCAAGAGCAGCTATAGAAGTAAGAAGACTTCCAAAGGATGTCTATATCGAAATAGATGCAATAGCAGTCATATAGGAATATGATCAAAAAATTAATAAAAAAACAAAAGATTGTAATCCTGTTTATTACAGCACATCTTATTATGCTTACCATGTTAAATCTTCGTTTGAAGTATTCTCGAATACAAAAGCTTATGTAAAGAAAGGTACTTTTGCTAATCCATCATTTGCCTATCCACCACATACGAAATCAAAAGAAAACCTGCTAAGAAGAATTTTTAAATAATAGACATAGGAGATGCTAAAATGGATATTTTAAAGCATAATAGAACCGCATGGAATCATGAAGTTGATAATGCAAACATATGGACAATTCCAGTGGATGCTGAAACGATAAGTAAAGCAAGGAATGGTGGTTTTTCTCTCTTATTGACACCAAAGATACCTGTGCCATCCGCATGGTATGATGGTGTGAAAGGTAAGAAAATTTTGTGTCTAGCTTCTGGTGGAGGGCAACAAGCACCTATTTTTGCAGCAGCTGGTGCACATGTGACTCTACTAGATAATAGTCCCAATCAGCTTAAACAAGATGAAATGGTTGCTCAAAGAGAAAACCTGAAAATTCAATTGGTCTTAGGCGATATGAGAGATTTATCTGTATTTAAGGATGAAACTTTTGATCTTATTTTTCACCCAGTATCCAATCTATTCGTAGATGATATCAACATTGTTTGGAAAGAATCTTATCGTGTTTTGAAAAAAGGTGGACGATTATTATCAGGATTTTGTAATCCAGTATTATTTATTTATGATTATGTAGCGTGGGAAAAAGATCAAGTATTTATCACTAAATATAAAATTCCGTATTCGGATATTGAACAATTACCTAAAGATGAGCTTAAACAAAGAATAAAAAACGAAGAACCATTGGAGTTTGGACACTCATTAGATGATCAAATTGGAGGGCAAATCAAAGTCGGGTTCTCCATTCATGGATTTTATGAGGATAAATTTGGAAAAGAGTTTTTGGATGAATATATTTCTTCATTCATTGCTACATTAGCTATCAAATAATAATAGACCGAGTTCAGTTGAATTCGGTTCTTTTTATGTAAAAAAAACCATAGTTCGATTTACAAGACAAGTTTGTGTGAATTAATCAAGTTAACTGTTATTATAGATATGGTAAATTAGGAGGTTTGATGATGTTACAACTAACAAAAATAAAAAAAGATTATTATGTGGCTGGAAATCCTGTTCCTGCACTTAGTGGAATTGACCTAGGTTTCAAGAAAAATGAATTTGTTGCTATATTAGGTGCATCAGGAAGTGGGAAAACAACACTTTTAAATATAATTGGTGGTTTAGATAGATATACGAGTGGAGATTTACTTGTTGATGGAAAATCAACGAAGGAATTTAGTGATACCAATTGGGATGCATATCGAAATGCAACGATTGGCTTTGTTTTTCAAAACTATAATTTAATTTCGCATCTATCCGTTTTAGATAATGTAGAAATGGCATTAAGATTATCAGGTATACCAGCTAAAGAACGTAAGGAAAGAGCGACTAAAGTATTAATTGAAGTAGGTTTGGAAGATCATATATTCAAAAGACCAAATCAACTATCTGGTGGACAGATGCAAAGAGTTGCTATTGCAAGAGCACTTGTAAATAACCCCATGATTCTTTTAGCGGATGAACCAACTGGAGCAATAGATAGTAAAACCAGTGTTCAAATCATGGAACTTATTCAAGTGATATCTAAAGATAGATTGGTTATCATGGTAACTCATAATTCAGATATTGCAAATCGTTTTAGTGATCGAATTGTTCAACTAGTTGATGGGAAAGTCGTTGAGGATTCAAGACCCGTATCTATTACAGCATCTGATCATACGAATGATAAATTACTCAATAAGAAGACATCAATGAATTATATAACAGCACTAAAAACTAGTTTTAAAAATTTATTAACGAAAAAAGGAAGAACCCTCATCACTGCAATTGCAGGGAGTATTGGGATTATTGGTATTGCCTTGGTTTTATCAATTTCTACTGGTATGACAAGTTATGTCAATGAAATGCAAAGTGATACTTTAGCTGGATTTCCAATCAATGTAGCATCAATGGTTTCAACTGACATATTTTCTGAACCTCGTGGAAGATTTAGTGATTTAGGTGGTGATGATGGACAATTTCCTGATGATCCGATTATTTATGCATATGATGAGGCATCTAATACAACCTTACATACCAATATCATTAGTGATGAATTTTTAACATACTTAGATGAGATGGATTCAACACTTTATAATTCGATTTCATATTCAAAAGCAATTCAGCTTAATATTGTTGCTGAAACTAGTGCAGGTGGGTATGAAAGAGTTGTTACGCAATCGATCAACAACCCCTTTATGTCAGGTAGTAGCGTATTAAATGAAATTCCTAACAATCAGGAGTTTATTCAAACACAATATGATGTGCTTACAGGCGTTTATCCAACAGCTTACAATGAGCTTGCTTTAATTATTGATCAACAAAACACAATTGATGTCTCGATATTAGAAGCTCTTGGAATATCTGTGACAGATAGTTATACTTTTGATGATTTTATTGGAAAAACATTTAAAATCATTCCAAATGATCTTTATTACACAGCCGTTGGAAGTACTTTTTTACCCAATACAGATTACGATGCGATGTACAATAGTACAGAAGCTGTAACGATTACGATTGTTGGAATAATGAGAGTTGATCAAGATGCATCAACAGAATTATTGTCTACTGGCATTGGCTATACAACATTGCTTACTGATTATATGATTAATATGGCAACTAATTCAGATATAGTTGTTGCTCAAGCAGCTTCAACTGATATCAATGTTTTATCTGGACTACCATTTAATACAACGGTTACTTACCAAACAGTAATGAGATTCATTGGTGGTGACTCAACACCTACGGGTGTACAGATATATCCTGTTTCATTCGATGCGAAAGATACAATTAAGGCATATATCGATGATTATAATACTGGAAAAACTGAAGAACTAGCCATCGTATATACTGATCTCGCTGAGATTATATCATCAACGATTTCCAGTCTTATCGCAACGATAACGATTATCTTAGCTGCTTTTGCAGGAATCTCACTTGTCGTATCTTCAATTATGATTGGTATTATAACTTATGTTTCAGTTGTTGAAAGAACAAAGGAAATCGGAATTATGAGATCTCTTGGAGCTCGTAAGAAAGATATTTCAAGAATTTTCAATGCAGAAACCATTCTTATAGGTTTAAGTTCAGGTGTTCTTGGCGTTGCTCTAGCATCGTTATTAAATATTCCAGTTAATTTCATTATTCAACGATTAATTGGAGTTCCGGGATTTTCATCGCTTAATTTAACAAGTGCAATAGGGTTAATTGTGTTAAGTACAATTTTAACATTGTTAGCAGGATTAATACCAAGTGGTATTGCAGCAAGAAGAGATCCAGTTGTTGCTTTAAGAACAGAATAAGTTGCTATTGAAAAGTTAGACATGAAATAATCATCGCTAATTTCATAGTTTTAAAGTAAAATATAGACAGGGTGATTATTCATCTTGTCTTTTTTATGGAGGTATAAATATGCAAAATCAATATGATATTGTTGTTGTAGGTAGTATTAACATGGATCTCTTTTTTGAAATTAATAGAGCACCTATGCTTGGAGAAACCATTGAAGGTCAGGCATTTCACTTTCTACAAGGAGGCAAAGGAGCCAATCAGGCGATTGCTGCTGCCAAACTTGGCAATAAAGTTGCTATGATTGGATGTGTAGGGAAAGCTGCTTTTGGTGCAATTGCAATAAAAAACTTTGAAAAATATAAAATAGATCATACACATGTTCATCAAGTAGCTGGTCATACAGGTGT
>CAZVDQ010000012.1:0-33935 GCA_964625435.1 uncultured Mariniplasma sp. | reverse complement strand
ATTTTTGGATAGCATATTATACTATACTTTAATGCACTTTCATTATTTCACTATTAAATGCACCACAAAACACATTAGATGTAATGAAATCTGAACTGAATTTTAAAGGTGCATTATACTATAGTTTATTTCATCCTATTAAGTATTAAAACTATTTTCTTGATAACTTTCTCCAGATTGTTTCTCTATAATAATCTTTAGTTTAAAATTTAAATCATACTTATTAAGTTCTTGAGTTTTACTGGTAATAATTAAATTTTTTTGACCACATAATCCCTTAAAGATTAATAATCCATTTTTTAATACTTGTCTACTAAATGGGGTTCACTCTATTATCATGAGTGTGTTTTTTATTAGCAGCAGAAATATTTTATTATA
The DNA here is from genome assembly GCA_964625435.1 of uncultured Mariniplasma sp. Classification (GTDB taxonomy): domain Bacteria; phylum Bacillota_I; class Bacilli_A; order Acholeplasmatales; family Acholeplasmataceae; genus Peloplasma. The sequence continues at coordinate 33,557 of CAZVDQ010000012.1, read as the reverse complement.
GTTATCGACATATGTCATTAATATGTTACAATATAGATAGACTATTCGAGGAAAGGAAATTAAATATGTCAAGACCACAAAAAGTTAGGACAGTATGCTGTGAAAAAGAAATCGATTACGGCCCTATTGATCAACATGCACAAGGTTCTGTTAAGATGACTATTGAAGAATTTGAAACCATTAGACTTATCGATTATGAAAAATTATCTCAATTAGAAAGTTCTGAACTCATGAAAGTATCCAGAACAACTGTTCAATCCATTTATGAAACTGCAAGATACAAAATATCAGATGCCCTCATGAATGGAAAATCAATCATTGTTCGCGGTGGTAATTATAAACTGTGTGACAAAGAAGAGTATGGAAAAAAGGGCTGCGACGTCAAGCTTTGTTGTAAAGGTAAAAATAAAAATTTAGATAAAAGAAAGTGTGAAAAGAATGAACGCGTATGATATTGTCATCATTGGTGCTAGTGCAGCTGGTACAACTACAGCTGTAACTGCAAGAAAATTTTACGAAACTAAATCTATTTTAGTAGTTAGAGATGCACAAAATGTGCCTATTCCATGTGGAATCCCTTATATCTTCGGAACTGTGGGAGATCCAATGAAAAATCTAATTCCGGTTGATAACATTATGAAAAATAATGGTATCGATGTACTCGTCGATCCTGTTATTAAAATCGATAAGGTCAACAAGATTATTCATACTAAAAACGATAAGATATCTTATGATCGTTTGGTTATCACAACAGGTTCAATACCTATGGTTCCAAAAATTAAAGGTGTTGAGCTAGAAAATGTCTTCACAATTAAAAAAGATGTATCTTATTTATCTAATTTACTATCTTTTGCAAAAGAACCAAAGGATATTGTTATCATTGGTGGTGGATTCATTGGTGTTGAAATGGCTGAAGAATTAAAAAAACTAAACCAATCTCATAAAGTAACAATTATTGAAATGCAAGAACATTGTTTAAACCTCGTTTATGATACAGATTTATGTATTATAGCTGAAGATGCACTTAAAGAACAGGGCATTGAAATTATGACGAATGAACGTGTTGTTGAGCTTACTGGAAAATCATGTGTTGAATCAGTTATACTTGAAAGCAAAAAAGAAATCAAGGCGGATATCGTCATCCTTGGTATTGGTTTTGTTCCAAATAACGAACTTGCTAAAAAAGAGAACCTAGAAATTGGTCCAAAAGGTGGTATTAAAGTAGACCGTTATATGCAAACCTCAGACCCAAATATCTATGCTTGCGGTGATTGTGCAACAAAATTCTCATTTTTCGATAAGAAACATACAGGATTAAAACTTGCTTCAATCGCAACGATGGAAGCTCGAATCGCAGGTGCAAACCTATTCAAAAACTCAAGAGTAAATCATGGTGTTGTTGGATGTTTCTCAACTGCTATTCATGGTAAATGCTTCGCTGCTGCTGGTTTAACAACAAATGAAGCTATCGCTATGGGATATAAAATCGTCGTTGGAAATGCTGAATCAGTAAACAGACACCCTGGTATGATGCCAGGTGGTGCACCTCTTAAGGTCAGATTGATCTTTGAAGCGAGCGAAGGAAGAATCATCGGTGGACAAGTTTACGGAGCACTCAGTGGTGGAGAATTGATTAATGCAATCAGTGCCTTCATCAGTCAAAAGATAAATGCTGAACAAGTTGCTTTGTTCCAAGCAGGAACACATCCCCTACTTACTGCTTCTCCCATTGCCTATCAGTTAGTTAATGCAGCAGAAAACGCAATTGTACAACTGCGCAAATGTAATAAGCGCATTTAATACAGAAAAAGCACGACTTCACTTTTTTGAAGATCGTGCTTTTTTTATTTTATTCTACAATTAATTTCCGTTAACCTCAATATCTCTTAACAATCCTACACATAAGGATAAATTATATTCCTTAGCATAATCCATTGCTGTTTTTTGAAGTCTATCTTTCTTCATCGGTGTTTCTCTTTCAATCAGTTTTCTCAAATAAACATGATCTCTATTTAATACTGCAAGAGCTAATGCTTGTTTTTGAACTAATCTTTCATATTTAGGAGTAACCATATATTCTTGTAAATATCTAATAACATCCTGCTTATCAAAAATCATTGCAGTATCAAGTGGTGTTTCAAATCTTCTATTATGAATATCAATATAGGCATCACTTGCAAGTAACAATCTGATTGTTTCGATTGTTCCAAATCTAACAGCATTGAAAATCGGTGTTTCAAATTGATCGTTTAATGCATTGGGATCAAGATTTTGATTAAGTAATAAATCTAAAATCTGAATACTCGAAGTTTTCGCAGCGTGATGTAATAAGCTATTGCCATATGTATCTTTTAAGTACCAGGTTTGTTTGCTTTCCTTAAGAATGAATGGAATGACATCCAAACGTCCTCCAGCGATTGCATAATGAACTGGTAATTTATCTTCAACAGTTTTTTTATTGAGATATGAACCCGACTCAATAAAGAGTTTAATCATATCCAAATCACCTTTATGTGCTGCTAAATGAATGGGGAGTTCCCCTTGTCTATTTTCTACATTAACTGATGCGAATCTGGTAATCAGTAATTTTGCTATTTCCAACTTACCTTTTCTTGCACAATCAAAAAGAGGTGTTTCACCATGTTGATCAACCATGTTTACATTGATATCTTGATCAAGTAAATAGTGAATTACATCCATTGCACTGCCTAATACTGCGTAGTGAAGAAGGTTTCTCTTTTTTTCATCTACCATTTCTAAATGTGTAAAATGAAGTTTTACGTATTCTAAATCGTTCTCAGTAGCTTTCAAGAAAATACTCATCTTTTTAATCACCTACCTTTACATCTTAATGATATCATAGTAATTAAGAGAACTTTCCCACAACTTTTGTGGAAAAAAAAGCACTTATCCACTGATAAGCGCTCATTTTTTTTATTTTACTGCTTGTTTTAGCAATTTTCCTGCTCTAAATGCTGGTGATTTTTGTTCCGGAACTGTAATAAGTTCTCCAGTTCTTGGATTTTTACCAGTTCTTTTAACACGATTTCTTACTTCAAAAGTACCAAATCCAGTAACAACAACCTTTTCACCACGTCTACCTAAAGTTTCAGATACGGTTTCAGTGAAAGACTTTAGAACTTCTTCAGCAACTTTCTGAGTTACTTGAGCTCTGTTTGCCATAATGGCAATTAATTCAGTTTTATTCATTTAATATCCTCCTTATAAGTGATTATATTTTATCAAATTTATTGAGATTTTGCAATGGTTTTCATAAAGAATTGCCGATTTATTGGCTTTATAAAGCATTTTCGTTAAAAATCTTCCGATTTTAGGTCTCTTGACAGCAATATCGACAATGCATCAGCAACCCCAATTTTATTAGTAATTATCTGATATGCAACATTAATCATCGGTAATTCGATGTGATAAACCTCTGATAAATGGTGCATTGCTTCTATTGTTCTAATGCCTTCTATTGTTTGTTTTTGCTCTTTATAAATGACATCAATAGGAATGCCTTGTCCAATCTTTTTTCCTGCAGTAAAGTTCCTTGAGTTTTCAGAAGATGCCGTAACAATAAGATCACCAATACCGGTTAAACCAAAAGCAGTTTCGCGTTTTCCACCCATTGTTTCAACAACTCTAATGATTTCAACAATACCACGAGTTATAACTGCTGCACGCGCATTTTCACCAAGTCCAAGACCTGTACATGCACCTGAAATGACTGCAATCGCATTCTTAACAGCTCCACCAACTTCACATCCAATGAGATCTGATGATGTGTAAACTCTTAAATATTGATCATTAGAAAAGATTAATTGAATCTCTCGAGCTAAGTCTAAATCCTTGCTTGAAGATACCAAAAGCGTTAATTTTCTTAAGATAACTTCTTCCGCATGAGATGGACCAGTCAAAACAACAAAACCACGCAAATGGTTATCATCGATTTCTTCTTCTACAATTTCGCTAATTCTTTTTAAAGTGTCGGGTTCAATTCCTTTTGATACATTGATAAAAACAACTTTCTTATTTAATAAGACATTGATTTCTTTTAATACTGAGCGAACTGCTTTTGTTGGTACCGAAAGCAAGATATACTCTGCAAAATCAACGACTTCCTTTAAATCTAAAGTTGCTTTTTCATTTTCAGGTAGTACTGTATCAAAAAATGGATGATAGTGACGATTTATTTTATCAACTGCATTTGGATTTAAATCATATATGAACACTTGGTGACCATTATCGATTAATGTTTGCCCTAAGGTTGTTCCCCATGCACCACCACCAATGATTCCTATCTTCATATTATGCCTTCTTTCTGAGTAAAATTTTTATCGGTGTTCCAGTAAAATCGATACCATTTCTCACCTGGTTATTTAAATATCTCAAATATGAGAAATGCACAAAATCCGGATTGTTAACGAATAATGCAAATGTAGGGGGTTTTATTGCAACCTGAGTAATATAATTAAACTGCGCTTTCCCATGATTAAAAATGGGCGTAGGGTTCATTGCTACAGCATCTTGAATTAAATCATTTAGAATACTGGTTTGAACCTTTTTATGATAATTTTCATAAGCTAAATTAATTGCTGGAAAAATAGTATGTATCCGTTCATTATGTTTAGCAGATATAAAAACGACTTGTGCATACTCTAAAAACTTAAATTCATCTCGAATCTTTTCTTCTGTTCTTTTCATTGTCTTGTCGTCTTTTTCAATGGCATCCCACTTATTGACAACAATCACAACTGCTTTACCGTAATCTGAAATATATCCAGCAACATGTTTATCTTGTTCAATCACGCCTTCTTCTCCATCAAGGATTAAAAGGGCAACATCTGAACGTTCTAATGCAGATAAAGCACGTAATACACTATATTTATCAGCGTTTTCATAAATTTTACCGCGTTTTTTAATTCCAGCTGTATCAATAACAACATACTGTTTTCGATCTTTTTTAAACTGCGTATCAATTGCATCTCTGGTAGTACCAGAAATTTCTGAGACAATGACGCGTTCTTCACCTAAAATTGTATTTGTTAATGATGATTTTCCGACATTGGGTCTACCAACAATACAAAAGGAAATGACATCGTCATCATATTCTTTTTCTTCTTCGGTCATGTGACTGATGACTAGATCTAAAAGATCACCAATACCAATACCATGGTGACTACTAATCGCAATTGGATCACCTAAACCAAGTGCATAAAATTCATACATATTTTGGAGTTGATTCACATCATCTATTTTGTTTACCGCTAAGATAACCGGTTTTTCTGATTTATAAAGTAATTTTGCAATATAATAATCACTATCTACTAATCCTGTTTTGGAGTCAACAACAAAAATGATGACATCTGCTTCATCCATTGCAATTTGTGCTTGTGCTTTTATTTGGTTTAAAAAAGGAGCATCGCCAATGTCGATGCCCCCAGTGTCTATGACTCTAAAGTTCTTCGTTAACCATTCAGCTTTAGCATAGAGACGATCGCGCGTCACACCTGCTTCATCATCGGTAATCGATAGTCTTGCTCCAACGAGTCGGTTGAACAGGCTAGACTTCCCGACATTGGGACGACCAACAATTGCCACCTTATACGGCATAATAAAACCTTCTTTGTATTATTTTTTAACTTTGAAGTCTTTCGCAAATAAATCACCGATTGTAGGGTTCTTATCTGTTTCTTCGTCTTCAAGATATTGTTCAAATGAATCACGTTCAGCTTTTTCTAAAACACGTTTGATTGAAAGTTTTAAAGACCATGTGTCTCTATTGGCTTCAGTTACAACTGCATTGACTTCATCGCCAACTGCAAAATAATCTTCAGGCTTGCCAATTTTTTCATTAGATAAGTCAGCAGTTTTAATTTCTCCTAAAGCACCTTGAACCATAACTATTAAGCCTTCTTTATCAACGCTTTGAACAACTGCTGTAACATGATCTCCACGTTTCAATGTAACATTTTTCCAAGGATTGTCTTCTAAAGATTTTTTAGAAAGAGCAATACGTTCTTTTTTAGGATCTAATTGAATAATTGCTAATGTAACTTCATCACCAATTTTAACAACTGATTCGAAATTATCACTTGGATTCCAAGAAAACTCATTCTTATGTAAAAGTCCTCTAACATCTTTAGCAACTTCTACAATAATTCCAAATGGAAGTTTTTGAAAAACAGTCCCAGTGACTTGATCGCCAACCTTATGTGCATCATAGAATTCTTCATAAGGAGTTTTTTGAAGTGCTTTAATTGATAAATCAAGACGGTTTCCTTCTTTTTTAATAATCTTAACATCAATCTCTTCACCAAGTTTTAATACATCTTCAATCTTATCGATACGATAGTGACTAACTTGTGAGATACGAAGTAATCCAACAACATGATCAAAACGAATCGTTGCTGCATGAGCTTCAATCTTATCTACAACACCTTTAAGTACATCCCCAGTATTGATTTGTTCAAGTTCAGTTTGTCTGTCCTGAAGTCTTTGTTCGTAAGCAACTTGTCTTTCTTTTTCAAAGATTGCTTTTCTTGAACCAACAATACGTTTACTTCTACCTTTTAAGGTTGCTTCAATAATTTGAACTTCTAAAACTTTACCTTTAAGGTTCTCTTTATCCTTAACTAAATCATAATCTAAAAGACTGTAAGGTAAAAAAACTTCATTTTCCATATAATTTAAAACAAGCCCTTTATCAAGAATCTGTTTTACTTTCGCTTTTATGTATTCACCTGACTCTGCTAAATTCTGAATTTTAACAAATTTTTCTTCAATAAGTAATGGCAGGCGAGATAAAAGAATTTGAGCTGGATCATCAGTAATTTTCTGAACTCTTGCTCTAACTTTTTGTCCTTCTTCAACCAAGCCAAAAAATGATTCAGGTGCTGGTTTGTCGTAATTGTCCAGATGAATCTTTCCTTCGGTTGTATATTGTACATCCAAATATATTGTATTTTCTTCTACTTTGATGACGGTACCCTCTACGATTTGGCCCACCTTCAACATCTTAAACTCCATGATTGTTCTCCTTTTTGTCTGTCAGTTCTATAATTTTATCAACCACCTGTTCAATGGTCAAATAAGTTGTATCTAATTCAATAGCATCATTTGCTTTTCTGAGTGGAGATTCTTTTCTTGTTGAGTCCTTCTGATCTCTAATGACAATATCTTCTATCACTTGTGAAATTTGAGCTTGTTTTCCTTTTTTCACATTTTCTTTATAACGGCGTTTTGCACGTTCTTCTACATTAGCAGTTAAAAAGATTTTTAAATTTGCTTTGGGTAATACAACTGTCCCAATATCTCTACCATCCATGACAATATTGCCATTTTTCGCAGCTTGCTGCTGTAATTCTACTAATTTTTTTCTAACAGATGGAAAACTTGAAACTAGTGAAACATTGTTTGTAACAGCTTCACTTCGAATAGCTTCAGTAACATCTCTATTGTCAATAAAAATTCGATTTGAATCATAATGTATAAAAGAGGATTCTAAAAAACGGTACGACGCTTCATCATTTAAATTTATTCCCTTTTCGATGGCAAGCAACGTAACTGCTCGATACATCGCGCCAGTGTCAATATGCGTCCACCCTAACTTTTTAGCGATTAAAGAACTAATGGTGCTTTTTCCTGATCCCGCGGGTCCATCAATAGCTAATTTGTAACCAGGCATGTCTATCCTCCATACTACAATAATTATAACATATTTTTATAGTATCTATAGTGAATTTTGTTTTTTAGGTTGTGAATGTGCATATAATTTTTTGACTTCATGAATTTTAAGAAGCCGATAACTACCGCGTTCAACACCTTCTAGTGTTAAAAAATCATAACGAACCCTAGTAAGTTTTTTAACTGGGTGTCCAATAGCATCCATCATTTTTCTAACTTGCTTATTTTTTCCTTCTGTTAATGTAATTGAAATTAAAGTGGATTTATAGGTTTTATCAAGTTCTAATAGTCTCACTTCTTTAGGAACAGCAAGATAATCTCCATCAATAATTACACCTTTTCTAAGTTCAACAATTTTCTTACGTATGACAATTCCTTCAACTCTCGCAAGATATTCTTTTTCAATCTCATGCTCAGGATGTGTCATCAAGTTAGTGAATTCCCCATCATTTGTTAAAAGCAGTATACCTGCTGTATCAAAATCAAGTCTTCCAACTGGGTATATTCTTGTTTGTTTTAATTCGGGTCTTAATAAATCAAGAACGGTTTTGCGGTTTTTTTCATCAGATGTTGTTGAAACATAACCTGTAGGTTTATTTAACAAAAAATAAAGATGCTGAGCAATCTCAATTGGTTTTCCATCGACTTCTATTCGATCCTTTTTTTCAACTTTAAAACCAAGCTCAGTAATGACTACTCCATTGACTTTGACGCGACCTTCGAGAATAATTTCTTCTGATTTGCGTCTAGATGCAATATTCGCATGAGCTAATACTTTTTGTAACCGTTCCATTTTATCACCTGAATTATTATAACATATTTTTACTAAAGTAAGAATGCTAATGTGACGAAAGTAATAAATAATTTTGTTATATGAATTTACAAGAAAATTTACGAAACTTCTATTTCGTCACTAAATCTATTTTTAAATGATAAAACCCATTTTCATGGGTTTTTTATATTTAATGCTATTCAATAAATACTTCTTATTACATATTAGCGAGGTTTTGTCCATCTATTTATTGTTCTAGCTGCTCTATATGTAGAATTGTTATTTCTAGAACTTCTTCTTCTATTTATCATTTTATTATTATCATCTTTTTTTTTAAGATCTTCCCTATATGCTAGGAAAAATAAAATGCAATAAAAGACCACGATAGCAAAAATGAAAAATGCAATAAATACAATGACTACTGGATCGGACATACCATCACCTCTTGAGATTATTATACCATAAATTTAATTGAGTCATTTGTAGATATTAAAAAAAACAGAGGTTGGCCTCTGATTTTAATTGTTAAATCATATGCAAATATGATTATTTATCTCTTGAAACATATGAGCCATCATTGGTGTTAACAATGATTTTTTCGCCTTCTTCAATAAACATTGGCACTTTGACTAAAAGTCCCGTTTGCATAATCGCATCCTTAAGTGCATTTGTCTTCGTATCCCCTTTGACTCCAGGAACTGTTTCTTTAACTTCTAAAACAACCTTATCCGTAAGTGATACCCCAAGAATTTCAACGTTGTTATAAAACATAACTTCTACTGTCATTCCTTCAAAAATGTATTTGAGTTCATGCTCAATTTGAGCTTGCGGAATTTCAATTTGCTCATAATTTTCTGTGTTCATAAAAACATGTTTGTCGCCATCTACATAGAGATATTGCATCATATTTTTATCAATTTGAGCACGTTCTACTTTGGTACCGGCATTAAAAGTGTAATCCGTGACAGAACCTGTTCTTAAATTTCTAAGTTTTGTTCTGACAAATGCTGCACCTTTTCCTGGTTTAACATGCATAAATTCAATGACGGAATAAATATTACCGTCAAATGAAATGGTCTGTCCAGTTTTAAATTCATTCGTACTAATCATTAGTTTTTACTCCTCATAAGTTTTTGCCGTTTATATTATACATGATTAAAATATATTAAACAACGATTTTATTTATTAAAAAGGCAATAGCTTCAATATAACTATCTATTTTCTTACCCATAAATCTCCCATCGACAACTTCATCAAGATAATCTATTTTTCTAAAATCTTCTCTTTCAAGTATGTTTGAAAGATGAACTTCAGCTTTTGGAATGCTCAACATTTCAACTGCATCTCTTAATGCAATACTCGTATGTGTAAGAGCTCCCGGATTGATTAGTAAACCTTGATAATTTTCATCTATCGCATGATGAATTATTTCTATGAGCTCACCCTCGTGATTCGATTGAAAAAAAGTGAATTCAATATCTTGAAATTGATTAGATATTTCTTCATATAAATCCTCTAGAGTAAACATACCATACAATTTTTGATCTCTTTTACCTAACATATTTAAATTTGGTCCATGAATGACTAATAAATTCATAATTTCACCTCATGTTTAATATAATTTTTTATAACTTTGAGTGTGGTTTCAATATCGAAATTATTTGAAATAACTGCATCAGCAAAATCCTGATAATGCAAGTAACGCTCATCAAATAATTGTTCGAGTGTTTTTTCTTTAAGTAAAGGTCTTTGATAGTCAGTTTCAAGTCTATTTTTAATAATCTCAACATCAGTATCCAAATAAAACTTAACTCCTTTCATCAACTCTTTATTTTCTTTTATCGTAACAACCCCACCACCACAAGCAATAACCTGATTTCCATCATGAGAAATGCTTTGTAAGGCTTCTGTTTCAAGAGCTCTGAATTTTTTTTCACCATATTTTTCAAATACTTCTTCAATAAAAAGCAAAGCCTCTTTTTCAATCATGCCATCTAAATCAACATAGCTGTATCCAAGATCTTTGGCTAGTTTACTTGCAATTGTAGTTTTACCTGAACCAGGCATACCTATTAAAAAGATATTCATATCAATTCTCCTTTAAAAACGCTTGAACTAACTCGAGTGCATCATTATGAAGTGTGGGTGATAGTGCATCAAACATGATTGGGTTCATTTGGTTTTTAAACCATGTTTTTTGTTTCTTTGCAAGTCTCTTGCTTGATTTTATTATTTCTTTTTTGGCTTCATCAAGCGTATATATACCATCTAGATAACTATTTAATTCTCTATATCCAATAGCATTAACCTCTATATTTTTTTGTTTCAGTGATTTGACTTCTCCAATGAATCCATCTTCAATTTGCTTGTCCAATCTAACTTCTAAACGCTTTTCTAAAATGTTTCTATCTAAATCTAAATAGATGATTAGAGCATTATATAGGGGTTCATCTTTACTTTTTTTATGAGATCGTGGTTCACCTAAAAGTGCTTGCTCATATGCTCGGAGTAATCTTCTACGATTACTTATATCAATGTTTATTTCAGGATCTAATTCGATTAACTTATGATAAATTGATTCGTTGGATTCCTTATCAAAACGAAGTTCAAAGTTCCTATCTCTGTGAGATTCAATAAATTCATATTGATAAAGAGCTGCTTTAATATATAATCCTGTTCCACCAACAATCATAGGATATTTAATCTTTTCAATAAGTGCTCTGACATCTTTTTGAAAATGATAAACACTATAGGAATCCTCTGGGGATACGATATCAAACAAATGATGTTTAATATTTTGTTTTTCTTCAGGCTTGATTTTCGCAGAACCTATATCAAGATCCTTATAAATTTGAACCGAATCTCCATTGATGATTTCTGCACCAATCTTTGAAGCAAGATAAATAGATAGCCCTGTTTTACCCGATGCAGTTGGACCAACAATAACAATAACTTTTTTCATCAAACCACCCGCTTAAACATACGTTCAATCTCGTAATGAGAGAGTTTGATAATCGTTGGTCTTCCATGCGGACAAGTATATGGATTTGCACAAGATCTCAACTTTTTAACGATACTATTTATTTCATTAAGACTAAGTGATTTGTTTGCCTTTATTGCCCCTTTACAACTGATATCTTTTGCTAATTGATCTCTTAAGATGCTTAACTCAATCGCATGCTTTTCATCAAGCATTGAAATCATTGCATCCAGTGCTATTTCTATTTCACTGTCATTTAGCCATACAGGTAATCCAGTCAAATGAAATGATGGGTTAAAGAAGAAACCATAAGTGTTAAATTGTTCTTGATTTGCTTGAATAGTATCAATATCTTCTTTTGTCAATTTCAATTCTTTTTCGAATAATAATTGCTTTACTGCTTTATTTGGATTAGCTAAAGACTGAAAATAATGTTCATATCTAATTCTTTCAGCAGCAGCATGCTGATCCATTAAGTAAAGTCCATCTTTATTTTGAAACAAAATATAGGTTCCTGAAAAAACTCCAACATAATCGAAATCTGGAAGTTTAGGCAATTTTTTGCCTTCATCAGTGGTATTAAATAAAGCTTTAGACTCATTGATAATCGATTCACCAAAATCCATATTAAAAGGCGTATATGCTTCTTGTTCACCTTTATGAATTGTCTTTAAGTTTTCAGGAATTTGATGTATTTTATTTATTAAAGTGTCTTTAACGAAGGTTTCAATTGAATACGCTAGAATGGATTCATTAACAAATTTAACTTCGTATTTTTGAGGATGAACATTGACATCTAAAAGACTTGGATCCATTTCAAGATGAATCAAAGCAATTGGATATTTCCCAACCATCATAAAACTATGATAACCATCAATTACAGCTTGGATTAATCTATAATTTTTAATATATCTTCCATTAACAAAAATAGAGATATCCTTTTTTCTTGATCGTGCAATTTGTGGACTTAACAAGTATCCCGTAATTTTTACTTTTTGTACTGTTTGTTCAAAAACCGACATATCTTCTGTCATCTTTGAACCATAGATTTGATCAATTAAGCTATAAAAATCATTTGTTCCAAACGTTCTTTTAACAATTTTTTGATCCATAGTTAAAGTGAATCTTATCTGTGGATGAGATAACGCTAGGCGATCAAAAATATCAATAATTGCTTGTCGCTCTGCAAATTCAGACTTAATGTATTTAAATCTTGCAGGTGTATTATAAAATAGGTCAGTAACTTCGACAATCGTTCCTTCATTTAAAGTAGCAATACCATCATCAACAAATTTTCCACCATAATAGATGACCTGAATAGCATCGCTATCTTTTTGTTTAGTTTTTAATGTAACTTTTGACACAGAAGCAATTGCAGCTAAAGCTTCTCCTCTAAATCCTAATGTTCCAATATGTCCCAAATCGTTTTCATCAAGTATTTTACTGGTCGCATGTCGATCAAATGCCAAATGTGCATCTAAAAAATCCATCCCAGATCCATTGTCGGTCACGATAATGGATTTCATACCCATTTCTATGATCTCAACGCTAATGATGTTTGATTTTGCATCAATGGAATTTTCAATTAGCTCCTTGACAACTGATGCTGGACGGTCAACGACCTCTCCAGCTGCAATCATATTGGCAAGTTTGCTATTCATTTGATGAATAATTGACATAAGCCCTCTTATTTTTTAATGATTGATTGTAGATGTTTAATGAGAAGTAAAGCTTCAATAGGTGTAATATTATCGATATTGATTTTTTCGATTTCGTCTAAGACCGCAACCTTATCAGCATCAATCATTTGTTCATTTTCTTCTTCAAATTTCTCATAATTGAACAAATCTAGGACAACCAAATTTTCTTTTTGTTCTAATTTTTCTAAAATTTGTTTGCTTCTAGTAATTAAACTCTTTGGTAGATGAGCCAGTGAAGCAACTTGAATACCATAAGATTTATCAGTTGTTCCACGCTCAACATGATGTAGGAAAACCATTGTGTCATGTTCTTCTTTAGCTTTAACACATAGATTAGTTAAACGTTCTAGGCTATTTTCTAAAACAGTAAGTTCATGATAGTGTGTCGAAAATAACGTTTGAGCTTTGATTTTTTCGTGAATGTATTCAATCATTCCTTGAGCAAGTGCCATACCATCGTATGTTGCAGTTCCTCTTCCTATCTCATCAAATAAGATTAAACTATTGGGTGTTGCTTTAGTTAAAGCTTCATTAGATTCAACCATTTCAACCATAAACGTTGATTTTCCTCCACTGAGATCATCAGATGATCCTATGCGTGTAAATATGGCATCATAAAGCGGTAATATTGCTTTTTCTGCTGGAACAAAACATCCAATTTGAGCCATATAACATATAATTGCAAACATACGCATATACGGAGATTTACCACTCATATTAGGTCCAGTAATTAAGAAGATTTCGCCTTCATCCATAATGACATCATTTGCAACAAATTTGGTGAATTTCTCAACAACAGGATGTCTACCTTTGAGTATTTCAACATTTTTTTCATCATGTAAGATTGGCCGAATAAAATTATATTTTTCTGATATAATTGATAGATTTAAAAAGACATCAATTTGAGCGATCTGCGTAGAAAGTTCTTGAAGAGAAAAAGTATATTTTTCAGCAAAAGTTCTAATTTCCTTAAATAGTTCATATTCTAAAGAAAGACTTCTTTCCTTTGCATGAAGCAAATCATCTTCCTTTTCTTTTAAAACAGGACTTATATATCGTTCACTATTCGTTAAAGTCTGCTTTCTTTCATATCCAAATTCATCTTTGACCAAAGAAGCATTTCCTTTGGAAACTTCAATATAATATCCAAATATACGATTATATCCAACTCTTAAATTTCTTATTCCGGTTCGTTCGCGTTCCAAAATCTCAAATTCGGAAAGCCAGGCTTGACCATGATCAGCAATCGTTCGAAGTTCATCTAGATTTTCACTAAAAGCCTGTTTGATAATACCTCCATCTTTCAGTGTAATTGGAGGTTCTGGCATAATTGCTCGATCCAAATATTCAAAAAGTTCGTGATGATCATCCATTTTTTCTAAGCGACTATCGACAATAGGATGATGATACTCCTTGAGTGCTTCAATTAAATCTGGAACTTGTTTTAAAGTTTCCTTCAATTGGTATAAGTCTCTAGCATTAGCTGTACTAAAAGCAATCCTACCTACTATTCGGTTAATATCATAGATATATCTTAAATGTTCTATGACTCTTTCGCGAGGTTGATAGGGTTTTAATGCATCAATTAAATCATAACGGTCATTCAATGCTTTTTTATCATAAAGAGGATGATTTAACATCGATTTAAGCATTCTTGATCCCATGGCAGTCTGACAATGGTTTATCCAATAAACCAAAGTGGTTTGACTACTATTCACCAATGATTCGTCTATTTCCAAATGCTTTTTGACACGATAATCAATGTGCATATGACCAATTTTTTGAACAACTTGAAAAGGCATCAAATGATTAATCATTTGTTTTTGAGTATTAACTAAATAGTTAAGCAAATGTGAAGCTGCTCGTTTTTGATCTCTTTCAAGATGATGAATAGCTTTTTGTTCAACAATCTGATAATCATCACTATATGAAACTAAGCGATCTGTTTCCTTGAGATTTCTAATAAAATCCTCATCAAAACGGACAGGACATACTATTTCTCTAATATCAAGACTTAAGATCAAATCTAACACTTGTTTTTTCTCAAGACCATCTGTAATAAATGATTCACCAGTAGAAATATCTACATAAGTTAATGCATATCCTTTTTCCGTCAAAAGGATACTTGCAATAAAATTATTAGTTTTCGCATCTAAAATGCCATCTTCTAAAACTGTACCTGGTGTTACTAAACGAATAACTTCACGTTTAACAAGACCCTTACCTGGTTCAGTTGTCTGTTCTACAATAGCAATTTTAAATCCCTTTTCAATGAGCTTTTGAACATAAGGTTTAACGGCATGATGTGGTACACCACACATTGGAACCTTTGCTCCTGCATCTCTTGAAGTTAATGCGATTTCTAAAACTTTTGATGCTAAGATAGCATCATCAAAAAACATTTCATAAAAATCGCCTAATCTAAAAAAGACTATCGCATCTGCGTAGTCTTCTTTAATTTCAAGATATTGTTGCATCATTGGGGTATATTTTTGTTTATCCATGGTTGCCCCCTAAAAATATTTGTATTATAAGCCCAGTGAGGCTAGAATTGCGTGTAATCTATCAAGTAATCCAACTCCACCAATGTTGATTGTGTTTAAGAAATTATTCACACCATCTAAGAATGTGAGTGTTGTTACGAAATATGTAAGCACTGCATATAACAATAACAAGACGACACCAATAACTGCAATGATTAAAGCAAACTTCAACAGTGATTTAAGCACTTTCCAAAATCCTAATCCAATTGCTTTAAACATTTTACCAAAAAATCTTAATTCACCTGGGGCTTGATCTTCATCTTCATCACTACCAACACCAATAGAAGATCCAGCTTTCTTTTCTTCAATGAAACGTTCTCTTTCTTCAGTTTCATCTTTTTTAATAATTTTCTTAAGTGATTTTGGATTACCATAAAATTCAGCAGAGTTTAAAACAATTGCTTCATGGTCTGGTATTTTAGATTCAGGATCAGTGACTGATATCGCATCACGTTCATCTTCCTGTTTAGTATCAAGTTCAGCTTTTTGTGTTAATAAAACAGCTTCAAAAGTTTCTCTGAGTTTTCTAATTTCTGAAACCAAATCAGATAAATCAACATTACTTTGTACCACTTGAGCTTTTGGTTTTTCAACGACTTCTTGAGGTTTTTCTTCTTCTTTTTGTTCTTCAACTTCCTCTTCAGGTTCTGGTTCTGGAGTGGGTTCAACAATGATTTCTGGTTCTGGTTCTAGAATAGTTTCTTCTATCTCTTCATCTTGAGTAACTTCGGACTCATCTGGAACTTCATCATCGTCAGATAATAATTCATCTGGATTATCAGTAACCTCTTCGACTTCTTTTTCATAATCTTTTTGTGATTCTGGAACAAAGTAGGTTTCTTTGGTTTCTTTAGCATTTGCTAATATATATTCAATAATTTCTTCTTTTTTAAGTTCTGTTGATGCTTTGATATCATGATCAATTGCAAATCTCTGCATAACAATTACTGACATACTTCTAATTTCGCCTTCTAATTTTTCAGTATATTGTCCGCGATCTTTAAGTTCTTTAATAATAATATCAGCAAGTTCTGTTTTCTTCAGTCGTCTTGGAACTGCTACATCATATTTTGTGCCTAAATCCCTAACTTCTGAAAGTGTAGAACTCTTATAGAGTACAGGTCTAAATTTAGCAGGTGCTAAACCATCAATTCTTCCAAAACTATCAAAGAACATGTTTTTGATTTCTCGGTTGAACGTTTTCATATTAGGTAATTCAAGACCATTTTTCTTAACATAGGTAATACTATCATCTAATAATTTTTTTAAATGTTTAGGTGCAACTTCTTTTTCAATCAAATATGAAATAATATCTGTCCAAAAGTCTTCAAGAAAACTTCTTTCAATTGTGTGGTCGTCAAAAAAGACAAGTAGATTTTCTAATTGTGTTTCAGTAAATTCTGTAAACCATGATAAACGATAGTTGAGTTCGTCAGCTAATGTCAATCTTGATTTTCTTGTTTCGATAACTTTGGAACGTAACGTTTCCCGTAAGACAAACATTCTCAGCTCTCGAGGTATCTTTAATCCTATTTCGATGAAGAAAGTTTTGATCTGATCTGCTGGTAAATAGATGATTGTTTTTAACAATTCATCAATCTTATATTCCTTGGATCCAACCGTTACATTGCTTTCTCTTGTAAGTCTAGGCATAGCAAACCTCCTACTTGAACTCTTTGTATTCATAATACAATGTTTTGACATTTTTATCAAGTTATTTAGACTTTTTTATCTAAAAACGGCCTGATTAGACCGTTAGGATTGAAAATCTTTTAAGATACCGTCTTCTATTATGGATTGAATCGTTTGTATCATTTCGTTTATGTCGCCTTGTAAAGCCAAATAATCCGACATCAATGGATACTCTTCAATCTCATTTAAAACAACCTCATATTGTTTTTCTAAATCAAGGATTGCTTCCCTTTTTTCAATATGTTTTGCATTAATCAATTGCTTTTGAAGTGCTTTTAATTTGTTGATTTTTGCTTTTAATTCAGGATTGCTATTGATTGCTTTTTCAATCTTCTTATAACGCTGAATTTCTTCATTACTTCCAATCATTTGAATTAATTTTTCTTTTTCTGTCATGCGATTTCACCTAATAAAAACCAAGTTTTAGCAACTGTAATTTTGACATCTACTATTTGACCAAATAAACTTCGATTACCTTTGAAATTAACTAATTTGTTATGTTCAGAATATCCTGCAAGAACTTCATCATTGTGTTTTGAAACACCATCAACAAGTACTTTGACAGTTTGGTTCAAAAACCTTTGACTTCCTAAAAGATATCCGTGATTTACTCTATCATTCAATAAATAAAGTCTTTCCTTTTTTATATTATTAGGTGTGTCATCCTGAAAAATTGCTGCTGGTGTACCTTCTCTTTTCGAAAAGACGAATGTAAATGCACCTTCAAATTGTGCTTGCTCAACAAGGTCTAAAGTTTCAACAAAATCCTCTTCTGTCTCTCCAGGAAATCCTACAATAATATCTGTAGTTACTGATATACCAGGAACAGTTTCCTTAAGTCTATTTAGAACTGCCAAATAAGATTCTTTAGTGTAATGTCTATTCATTTTCTTCAAAACTGTATTACTTCCTGATTGAACAGGTAAGTGAAAATAAGGCATAACGTGATTACAATCTCTCATAGCATCCATCGTTTTCTGATCTAAATCATGAGGATGACTCGTTGTAAATCTAATTCTTTCAATACCTAAATCGTTTAAATCCCTTAAGAGGTCTCCGAAAGTATAATCATTATCACTAAAGTCTTTACCATATGCATTCACATTTTGTCCTAGTAAAGTAATTTCTTTATAGTTTTCACTAACGAGTTCTTTAACTTCTGCGATGATTTCCTCTCTAGATCGTGATCTTTCCTTACCTCGCGTGTATGGGACGATGCAATACGTACAGAATTCATCACAACCAAACATGATATTTACCCATGCTTTAAATTTGTGGTTTCGTGCTTTGGGTAAATTTTCAATAATTTCCCCTTCTTGAGAATATACTTCAACAACACGTTCTTTTGAAAATATCGCAGTCTCAATATATTCAGGGAGCTTATATATATTATGAGTTCCAAAAACAAGATCAACGTGTTGATATTTTTTCAATACTCTTTCAATAACATTTTCTTCTTGGGGCATACATCCTGCCAATCCCAAAATTAAATTAGGGTTTTCTCTTTTGTAGGCTTTTAATCTACCCAATTCTCCCCAAATTCGATTTTCAGCATTTTCTCTAATCGCACACGTGTTTAAAATAATCACATCACTAGTAGTCTCCGAATGAGCTTTCGTAAATCCCATGAGTTCTAAAATACCAGCCATGGTTTCTGTATCTGCTTCATTTCCTTGACATCCATATGTATGAATCATATATGTCTTATTGATACCAATCTTTTGATGGGCATCACTAAGTTGAAATTGCAATTCTTCAATTTTATTTGAACTTCTTTTTCTCGCCTTTTTAAGATCAGGTTTGAAATATTTATTGACATCTACGTTACTCATTAAATCACCTATGTTCATTATACATGAAAAAACAGTATAATTTATACTGTTTCGCTTTCAATATGAATTCTTTTAATCGTCTTTTTTGATAGATCTAGAATCACCGCATTCAATTGTTTCGCTCCGGGTGCAACTTCATTAGGGATTGAAAACCCGTTAAGGAATCGATCCAAAACAATCTCCTTTGTAACACCAATGACACCATTGAGTGGTCCAGTCATTCCTACATCTGTAATATAGAGTGTTCCTTTAGGCAAAACTCTTTCATCAGCAGTAGGAACATGTGTATGTGTTCCCACAATAACATCAACCTTCCCATCTAAATAATGTCCTAAAGCAATCTTTTCACTCGTAGCCTCTGCGTGAAAATCTATGAATACATAATCAGCAGATTCACTTTCTACAATCTTTTCAATCCCAGTAAAGGGATCATCAATATTAGGATTCATAAATGTTCTTCCCAACGCATTAATAATCAATACTTTTTGACCATTATAATTGATAGTTAAAAAACCTCTACCTGGAGCAGCTCTAAAATTCATCGGTCTAACCACATTTGATTGATCAATAAACTCATATAATTCCTTATTGCCCCAAACCCAATTACCCATCGTAATCGCGTGAATTCCTTGGCTCATTAATTCCTTATATATCTTAAGGTTAATTCCTCTACCATATGAAGCATTTTCTGCATTGGCAATGATTAAATTGGGACGATATTTGTCTTTCAATTCAGGTAAATAATCCAAGATCATTTCGAGTCCTGGTTTACCATAGATATCGCCTATAAATAGGATTTTCATCAATTTCACTTCTTTCTAACAAAAAGAGGCCTAAGCCTCTTATTTTGCAGTGTCTGTTGCTCGTGTTTCACGGATAACTGTAACCTTAATTGTACCAGGATAAGTCATTTTTTCTTCAATTTGCTCCTTGATTTCACGTGCGACCTTAAATGTTGATAAATCGTCAATTTGATCAGCTTTGACAATGACTCTTATTTCACGTCCAGCTTGAATCGCATATGATTTTTCAACACCAGGAATTTCATTGGAAATGGCTTCTAATTGTTCCAATCGTTTGATATAATTTTCCATGGATTCGCTTCGTGCACCTGGGCGCGCAGCGCTTAATGCATCAGCAGCAGCAACCAATACAGCAATAACGCTTTCTGGTTCCTTGTCACCATGGTGAGATGCGATAGCATCAGCAACCTCTTTTGGTTCTTTATAACGGTTGACGATGTTAACACCAATTTCAACGTGACCACCTTCAACCTCATGATCCACAGCTTTACCTATGTCATGAAGTAATCCAGCACGTCTTGCAAGAAATTCGTCTTCACCAATTTCTGCAGCGAGTTTTCCTGCTAAAAATGCAGCTTCTATGGAATGCTTTAACACATTTTGACCATAGCTTGTTCTAAAACTTAAACGTCCTAATAACTTAACAAGATCTGGATGAATACGTCCGATACCGGTTTTGAAAACCGCATCTTCACCAGCTTCTCTGATAAATATATCTACTTCAGCTCTTGCTTTTTCAACGACTTCTTCAATACGTCCTGGATGAATACGACCATCTGATACTAACGTACTTAATGCACGCTTGGCAATTTCTCTTCTAATCGGATCAAATCCACTTAATACAACTGCTTCTGGTGTGTCATCAATAATAAGATCAACACCGGTTAATGCCTCAATGGTGCGAATATTTCTGCCTTCGCGACCAATAATTCTACCCTTCATTTCATCATTGGGTAAGTCAACAACGGATACAGTTCTCTCAGTTGTTGTTTCACTTGCATACTTCTGAATAGCAAGAGATAATAGTTGCTTAGAACGACTTTGTACTTCATTCTTAGCTCTTTCTTCTTCATCTCTGATATACGTGGCAATCTCATCAGAAATTTCTTCCTTAACTTTTGCCATGATAATCTCTCTAGCTTGATCAACACTGAGACTAGAGATTTCAATCAGTTTCGTTTCTTGTTGCTTTAATACTTCTTCCGCTTTGCTATTTAATTGTTCGAGTTGTTCTTTCTTTTCATCAAGCTTTTCTTCACGTAGTGCTAAAGTTTCTTCGCGTTTGTCTAAATGAACCGCACGTCGATTCAGGGTGTCTTCACGTTGAGTAACCTTATTTTCAAGGTTAACCACTACCTGTCTGCGTTCACGCATATCATTTTCAAAATCCTTGCGTAACACAAAAATTTCTTGTTTGGCTTCTAAAACACTTTCTCTTTTCGCTTTTTCGGCTTCTTTTTTTCCGTCATCAACAATTTTTTCAGCTAACTCACGACTCGTATTGATACTTTTTTCACGATGCCACACGCGAACAAAATATCCCACACCAAATCCAATGAGTAAGGCTAGCAAAACGGAGATGGCTGTTTCTACAGCACCGAGTGCTATAACTAGCATTCTTACACCTCCATTAAATAATATTTTTAACAATCGATTTAATCTAATTGTCTGATACATGTTGTACTTAACTATTATACCTTATTTTTTATATTCAAGTCAATGAAGAAACCATGCGTATTTTTTGAATTGCCTTTTATTTTTATTAAATTAATGTATAATAGGTATTGAACACTTGAAAAAGGAGTATTTACCCCCTATGAAAAATGAAAAAGTTAAACCAAAAACAAGCTTTTGGACATGGTTACATTATAACCGTTTAAAAGTCGTCATCATCGCATTTGTAGTCCTTGTCCCTCTTTCTTTAATCCTTACTGCATATATTGGTTCCTATACTGCAAATAGAGTGGTCAATTTCGATACTGAAATTACTGCTGATACTGTTTACGTCAAACATTTTTTAGAGTACGACGATATTGATGCATTCAATCTAAATATCGTTTGGACCGATTTAAAACATCCTCATTTAGATTTAAATTCCAATGAACTTGTTGGTGGATATTATATTTTTGATGTATATTACGAAGCAAAAGAAAATTATGTAGTAAAATCTGTTACGATAACACCCGTATTGCAAACTGATTGGAAAGATTTGAGATCTATTGGATCATCTACGAATCTATTAATCATTCCTAAGGCTGTTTTAATACGTTTCAATTATGGCCTACCAGTTAACCCATTATTATTCGTTCAAGTAAATGAACCTCATTTGTATCTCAAGGTTGACTATGTATTAACTACTGCTGGTACTGATGTTTCATTTACCAAATATGTAGAATTTTCACTCAAAGACATCAATCCCTTAAACGTTATTTCATAAAAATGGTCTTAATATCTATTTACTTAAAACAGCAACTATAAAAATAGGCATATCAGATAACTCCGATATGCCTATTTTTCTATACTACAACCTATTTAAATAGCTTTTTGATACTGTTTCCCTATTTTTTACCTTGAACAATACGCTTTCTAATCGCGCCCGAAGAAAATTCAACGAATAGAACAACGACAATGATTCCCCATAAATAAGCTGCAGCATCACGATATCTAAAATTACCAATCGCAGCATTTAAATCAAAGCCCAATCTACCTGCACCAATCAAACCTAAAATAATTGCATTTCTCACGTTAATATCAAATCTATAGAGTGAATGTGAAATGAAATTAGCGGATAATTGAGGCATTATGCCAGATCTTACTTTTTGTAAGGTTGTGGCTCCGGTTGAATCTAGGGCTTCTATGATACCTTTATCCATATCTTCGACAGATTCCGTATAAAGCTTTGTTATCATCCCGGTAGAGGTGAATCCAATGGTTAACGCACCAGCGAATAATCCTGGTCCAACAACTCTAATAAAGATTAACCCAATAACAAAGAATGGCATTGTTCTAATTAAAACAACTAAAACATTTGTAAAAAAGGCAATATATTTATTCGTAATGTTTCTGCTTCCAACAAAACTTAGTGGTATTGCAACTGCAGTACCAATAAGTGTTCCTAAAACAGCAACCATTACTGTTTCATAAAGAAGATAAGGGACATCGTAATCTTTTAAAGACCATAATTTATGCCATGATGGGTTAATTAAGCCTCTAAAAATATTGCGAGCAATTATTAGACCTGAATCGCTTATGCCTGCTAGCAATTCTGCTAGATCCTTAATGCTCCAATAAAACAAACCAACGATAATCATGAAGATTGCGAATTTAAATAAAAATGTTCTTGGTCTACCATTATAAGCTTCTATTACCACAAGATCTTTGGTCATACTAGTTCAACCTCCGTCTCAAGTATCTCGATAGAGATTCAATACTTAACACAACTGCAAATATAACAAGTAATATCATACCAACATCTTCATACTTACGCCAGCCAATACGGTCATTCAATAGAATACCAATACCACCTGCACCTACGAAACCTAGGATGGAAGCACTTCTAATATTGATTTCAAAGTTATATAAAACAATTGAGATATAGCTTCCAATAACCTGAGGAACAACTGCGGCTCTAAGTGCTTGAAATCTAGTTGCGCCTGTTGATTCAATGGCTTCATAAGGAAGCATATCAATGGTTTCTATGCTTTCATATAGCATTTTTGATACGATTGTAAAAGTGAAAATTGAAAGTGCTATTGAACCTGCTAAAAACCCCATACCCACAATAAACATTAGTATTGCTGCATAAACCAATACTGGGATTGTTCTAATCAGTGACATTAGAAATCTAATTGGCACATAGACGAATTTATTTTTGACAATATTAGATGAGGAAAGGATAGCAAATGGAACCGCTAATACAGCACCTACAACTGTTCCGGCAATTGATATTTGGATTGTTTCAAGCAAAGGATCAATCATTCTAGGAAAAAATGAAAAATTGGGTTGTATTAAGCCCCCAATAATACGCCACATATTTGATAGATTGGAGAAAAATAATCCTACATTGATTCCAGTTACACTCCAAGCAACAATAAAAATATAGACTAATATCGCCATAATGTATAGACCAAAAGGATAAGGTGCAACAACCTTAAATTCGTTGGTCTGAAATGTTCTACCTTCTTTAGAGACATACGGTTTTAAAATATCACTAAAGACTGTTTTTATTTTTTCAAAAAATACAATTTTTTTTCTATCTTTTTTCATAAACATTAATCCTTTTTAAACATGATATCATCATCACTTAATTCTCTGTTGTATATTTTTTTCAATATCGCTTCAGTCACAAGATTTGATGGACCATCAAATACGACTTCGCCTTCGTGTATTCCCACAATTCTATTGACAAACTTTAATGCAACATCCACATGGTGCATATTCGCAATTACCGTAATATTAAATTTCTCATTGATGCGCTTAAAATCTGTCATAATCATATTCGCAGTTACAGGATCTAAAGATGCAACTGGTTCATCTGCAAGAATAATTGTTGGATTTTGAGCAAGTGTTCTTGATAAAGCGACACGTTGCATTTGTCCACCAGATAATTGATCAGCTCTGATATAAGCTTTATCAAGAATACCAACATTGTTTAATGCTTCCAAAGAATCTAAATAATCCTTTTTTGAATAATATCCAAAAAGGGATGCGAAAAAACCTTTATCTGCGACTTTCGCAGCTAAAACATTTTTTAAGACTGTTGTACGTCCAATCAAATTGAATGATTGAAAAACCATGCCAATACGTCTTCTAAACTTTCTGAGTGCTTTACCTTTTAAACTTTGGTCTACTGAGACGTCATTGACCAATAATTTCCCAGATGTTGTTTCAATCATTTTATTAACTAATCTAATCAATGTGGATTTTCCTGCACCACTTAGACCAATAATTGCAACGAACTCCCCTTGCTCTATTGTCAAATTTACATTTTTTAATGCGACAACGCCATTTCCATATTGTTTGCTTACATCCTCAAAACGAATCATAATTTCACTCCTAAATGTTAAAGAAAGGCTAGGATTAGCCTAGCCTTCCTAGATTATGTTAAATTGTTAAAATATTATATTGATTATCCTGAAACGATTGCTTGTGCAATTCTTGCTGCTTCATAGTCTTCATCAGTTGCAATTGTATAACCGGTATGGCTATATACTGCAAATACATCTAATCCTGCAGGAGTTCCAACCAACTCTATGAAAGATTCTTGAAGAGCAACCATTAATTTGTCGCTAACAGTCTTATTAGAAACAGAGATTGTATCGTTGAAAATACCAGGTGTTACAATAATGACATCTGTTTCAGCCCAGATTGATGCAGAACGACCATATCCACCTTCTACTGGATCATCTAATATCCATTTAGCTGCGTAGTCTCTTCTAGCATCAGCATATAATGATACGACATCATATGTACCAGCAGCAAGACCTGCTAATGAATTACCATAACTACCAGTAGGTGCAGCATTTGCCAAATCTGTAGTTAACTTACCATCATAGTTTTGTGATAAGTAAACAGATGGATAAACTGTACCTGCAGATGAGGTAGCGCCTTGAGTTCCCCATTTAGCACTATTTAAATCTTCCCAAGTTAATGCTGTTCCAGCATTGACTTTAGCAGCTAATTCTCTACCTTTTGCAGAAGGACCAGCAACGATAATTGAGCGATAATAGGCCACTTGGTTGTCTGTTGGAAGTGTAGCTAATCCATCATTCCAATCTTTAGCATCTGCAGAATCCTTGTTTAAACCTGCACGTGTAGATGCTAAGATAACTGAAATGTTTCCATCACTACTATATAGAGCATATGTTCCACCAGGTAAGAAAGCAACATCAGTTGTACCAGCATCTAATGCTTCACCAGCTGATTCGTAAGTTGCAGATACTTCAACTGTCACTGTTTCTAAATTAGTGAACCCTTTTTCAATTAGCTTTTCTTTCAGCATATTTTCAAGTGGTGTAACATACTCAAGAATAGCTTCTGGATCTCTTGATGGAACGAAAGTGATTTTTAATTCCGTAACATCTAATGCTTCATCTTTACATCCGCTGAATGTAAAACCCACGATTGCAATAAGCAATAAAACTAAAACTTTCTTCATTTATTCTCTCTCCTTTTTATTTTTGTGCTTAGTATATAAAAATAAACCGTAAATTTCTAAAAGCTACTTTCAGCATAAGCCTATTTGAACAGACTTGCACCATTCTTGTAATTATACGATTTTTGGATAGCAATATATCTATCATAAACTTAGGTTTATTGTATATACTATACATATTCCCATTATAACTTAAAAATAGCAAATATGAAATAAGAAAAACCAACAAAATTTACCAAATTCTTTGAATCCTACATTCTATATGTTTTTTTCTATTCACTTATAAAAAGAAAAACCAACGAATCATCTCTCTTAACTTGTGGCAAAAAATAGGAAAGCGTAGACTTTAATCAATACTCTAGGTATAAAAGTTTTTTACGCCCTCAAGGTTCACTCATTTTAAACTACTCCCTCGACTTCTTTTTACTACGAATCAATAAAAATATAAAGACTAGGAGTAATATCTTAGTCTTGGTATACAAAAGCCTACGGTCTTGTGAACCAAGCAAACTGTCATCAATAACATTAATTTGATGACTGTTTTTGATATCACTGCAAAGTACTTGTTTCTCATATTAACTCATACTTCCTTTTGAAAAAAATCGTATACTTAGGATATCACAACAACCTTAAGAATAATTCACATATAAATTACAATGCTTTATAATTTAATTTTAAAGTTTTGCACACTTACGAAATTTATATCTTTAACTTCAATGATATATTCCAAAACTAAATCTGCAAGTGCTATATCATATTCTTCTAAAACATGTGCATCTTTAAACATGGAATAATCTCCACCACCAACTGAACGGTAATTATTTAATACAAGAGTAAATATATCACTTTCTTTAACATTTTGATGTTTATATAATAATTTTGTTACCCTTGAACCGATTTTTTGTTTAATATCAAGTTCATAGTCTATGCCCGCATAAACATCAAAATTATAATGTTCAACTTTTGGATATAAAAAAGTATCGCTAACAACCAATCTATCATCCTTTTTAGAAAAATATTCTGCAGATTTTTCTAACGCATCTTTCAATTGTTTACCATTTATCTCCAATTTCACCAACGTATTGGGATAGATAAAATTAGCTGCAATTTCTCTTCTAGTAATCGTTTGAAGAAAGCCTGGGCATTCATTTGGTAATGATGCACAACTAATCATTGCATTCGATAGTTTCATCTGAAGATGATTGATGAGTTGAAACATTGGGTGATTGTGGTTACGTGCATTTAGTGGATTAGTTATTTCCATAGATATTGAAGTTGTTCCAACATTTTGATCTAACCATTTTTGTGTGCCTTTTTCCCATTTCCCTAGCATTTTAAAAAAGGTATGGTCTTCCTTCATATTCATCTTCACTAATTCAGCATTTTTATTGATGATTTCAATTTGGTGTTCATGTTCTTTATATTCAATTTCTATTTTCCCAAAATCCCTTGCTGATAAACCGGTTTGTAGGATAATCATCTTAGAATCTTGATATATTTGTGGAACATGTTGATGACCTGTTAACAGAAGATCAATACCTTTTATTTGAGAAATATGGTATCCTTGATTTTCACCTGTTTGTCTGCCAATCTCATTGCCATTTGTCATGTTTTTTTCAAATCCTCCATGATATAGTACAACTAAAAAATCACATTGAGATCTGACAATTGGAACGATTTGAGCCAATGTCTCATATGCATCCATAAAATGATACCCTAAAATATTCCGCTTTTTCTCCCAATTAGGTATATAGTGTGTAACCACACCAATAATACCTACCTTAAGCCCTTTTTTTGTTTGATGAATCTTATAAGGACTATAGACATGTTTATGATTGTCATCTAGTATATTTGCACAAATCACTTGAGCATTTAATGCCTTAAGTGTTTGATTGAGATATTTTTGTCCGTAATTAAAATCATGATTACCTAAAGTCAAATATTGATACCCTATTGAATTCATTGCATCAATCAAAGGTTCATTCATTTCAGAATTTAAAATCTTTCCAAAATCAAGAAGTGGACTTCCTTGCAAAAAATCACCATTTTCCAAACATAATATTTCAGAATCAAGATTGTTTATATAACTTGAAAACCGAATCAAACCTTGTTCCATTTTTTCGTTTGTCACGTAATTAGTAGACAAAAGTTGACCGTGAACATCAGATGTATATAAAATTATAAGTTTGTTCTTCATTCGTATTCTCCATTATTCATTTACTATTCAGCCTATCATTATCAATACTATTTTATCATGTATTATGTATATTTATTATGCAAATTTGCTTAAAAAAAAGAACACAATGTGTTCTCTTACTTATGGTACACGATTTTATAATGATCCAAGACTTGTTTATAAATTGTATCAAAGATATCTTGATGATCAGTTAAATATTGTTTTGCATTTTCTCTACCTTGACCAATCTTTTCTCCATTATAAGCAAACCAAGCCCCACTCTTTTGAATAATATCTAGGTCAGATGCCAAATCAACAAGTTCTCCAACTTTAGAAATACCTTTTCCGTAAATAATATCAACTGATGCCTTCTTAAATGGAGGAGCTACCTTATTTTTAACAACCTTGATGTTTGCTTTATTACCAATAATATCTGTAGCATTTTTTATCTGTTCAGATCTTCTTATTTCAAGACGAACAGACGCATAGAACTTTAATGCTCTACCACCTGGAGTAACTTCAGGATTTCCAAACATAACACCTACTTTTTCGCGAATTTGGTTAATGAAAATTGCCGTTGCATTCGCCTTAGAAATAACACCAGATAACTTTCTCATTGCTTGGCTCATTAACCTTGCTTGCAAACCAATATGAGTATCTCCCATTTCGCCGTTAATTTCAGCTTCTGGAACAAGTGCCGCAACAGAGTCAATGACCAATGTATCAACCGCTCCACTTCTAATCAATGCTTCTGCGATTTCTAATGCTTGCTCACCAGTGTCTGGCTGTGACAAAATTAGATTGTCAACATCTACACCTAATGCTTTCGCATATTGAGGGTCTAGTGAATGTTCAGCGTCAATAAATGCTACATAACCGCCTAGTTTTTGAACTTCAGCAATTGCATGAAGTGCTAATGTCGTTTTACCAGAGCTTTCTGGTCCATAAATCTCGATGATACGTCCTTTAGGATATCCACCGATTCCTAAAGCAATATCAAGTCCTAAAGAACCTGATGGTGTAGCAGCTACATGGCGATCAGGTTCGTCACCCAATCTCATAATAGATCCTTTACCATATTGCTTTTCTATTTGTTTCATTGCAGCCTCTAAGGCTTGTGCTCTTTTATCTTTATCCATATTTTTCCGTACCTCCATATTATAATAGACAATCAATCAAGTCTTTTCTTTAAATACTTTCCAAAATTATTTTGCGATTTTTTATAAAATAATCTATACCACTAATTAGTGTAAAAGAAATAGCAATCCAAAAGATGATATTCCCAATGATCATGGGTAATCCAAAATCATTGAAAAGCATTAAAATTAACGCAATCATTGTTGATGCTGTTTTTATCTTACCATAAGGTGAAGCAGCAATCACTTTGCCATGCTCAATAGCAATCAATCTAATACCAGTTACTGCAAATTCTCTGATAATTACAATCATCACAGCCCATAATGGAACACGATCAGGTGTAATTGTCATTAAAAATAGAAATGCAACCAGTACTAAAACCTTATCAGCTATTGGATCCAAGAACTTTCCAAAGGTTGTAATTTGGTTGTATTTGCGAGCAACATATCCATCGAGTAAATCTGTAAATGATGCTAAAACAAATAAAACTGCAAAAATAAATTGATTTAAATCCAAATTTAAAAAGCCGATGGGTTTTTGCCAAGGCTTTATATAAATAAAAACGATCATTACTGGAATCATCATCACTCTAAGAATCGTAAGTTTGTTTGCTGTGGTCATTTTCCATACTTCCTTTAACTTTATACTCTTATTTTACCATAAATATGCGTTTACTGTTGCAATTTTAATATGCATTTGATACAATAGGTATGCGCATATGGGAGGTGAAATTGTGGCACATATTAAACAACAAATCAAACGTAATAAAACCAATGAAAAACGCCGTTTAACTAACGCTTCTTTCAAATCATCTGTCAAAACTGCAATCAAAGCTGTTGAATCAGCTGTAGCAGCTAAAGATAAAGAAAAAGCTCTTTTAACATTGTCTTTCGCACATAAGAAATTAGATAAGGGTCTTGCTAAAGGAGTCTTTCACAAAAATTTCGTTGCTAGACACAAATCTGGTTTGGCAAACTTAGTCAATACCCTATAAGGATGCATCACATGGATGTGTCTTTTTTTTAGCTTTTTTCTATTTCTCGATATCCACCCTTTTGGGCAATGTACTTAACATGTGGTAATCTTACGCCATTAACACCATACTTTGCGTTATAACCAATCACATTAACATATTTCTTTAAATTACTTAATTCAGCATTCATTTTTTTCATCGTTTCAAATGTTGCTTTGATGTCATCTAATGCACGGTGGGTATTATTGATTTCAACTTGATATTTTTCAACAGCATTATCTAATCTATGCGGATAATGATGACGATCTTTGTAAATAGCCATGACGTCTAAGATGTCATTTTTTATTTGAAATGTTGAATTCCAATATTTCTTAAAAAACTGAATCATGAATGAAAGGTCAAATTGAATATTATATGCAATCAATAAAGTGTCTTCACTATACATAGTTAAAAACCGATGAAATGCTTCTTCTTGGCTAATTCCATTTCTTAATAGCATCTCATCAGTTATATGTGTTATTTCAATAATTTTTGCTGGTAATGGTTTATCTGGGATAACTAGTGTTGAAAGTTCATCAATCACTTCATAATCGCCCAATAAATTCTTTTGTAATAAAATAGCACCAATTTCAATAATTTGTTCTCTGTCGGCATATAGACCTGTTGTTTCAAAATCAAATAGTAATACTCTATGATGATTTAACATGCTACGCTCCTAACAAATAAAGCTCAAGGCCCAATTTCTTATCAATTTTACCTGACTTGATATCATAATCAAGTTGCGATAATTTCTTTAAATGATTTTCTAATATGCTAAATGATATAGACTGTGCGTTTTTAACTAGATAGTAAGCACGTCCACTCTTTATATGAAAATGTTCAGCAACTTGTTCTTGTCTATATCCTTTTTCAATTAATAACTTAGTATGCATTAATTCTCTTACTTTACCGACAATATTATTTAAGATTCTTAATGGATCTTCATTTCTAGCAACTAAATCATAGAATATCTCAATGGTTTTAGATTGATTTTTTGCCAATAGAGCATTTGTTAATTCAAAAATATTTTCTTCTAAATTTCTACTGACAAGTAATAAAACAGCTTTTTCATTGATTTCTTTTGTATCGTAAGCAAATAGCATTAACTTCTCTGCTTCCTGATTAATCAATGTGAAATCGAGATTAGTTCGTTCCAATAAAGCTTCAATCGCATCATCAGAAATCATGTATTGATACTTTTTAAACATATTACGAACAAAATTAGGATAATCTTGCTTATCCATTTCTTTTATTTTTTCTATATAAGCATATTTGAATAATGTTGCTCCAAGAGGTGAATCCTCTGGTAAAAGTTCATTTGATACAACGAGAAGAATAACATCAGGATTAGGTTTTTCAAGATATGATACCCAGTTTCTAACAACTGATTCCCCTTCTTTTTCTATTTCCCCTAGATTACGAACAATAATGACTTTCTTTTCAGCAAAAAAAGAAACTGTCTGTAAATCTTCAAGAATATCATCACTTGAGTTTTCTAATAAATCATACTTAATGATATTAAATGGATCTACATTAAATTCGGCAATTTTTTCTTCAATTTTGTGGTTCAAGAGAAATTCATTGTTCGAGTAATACAAATAGATTGATTCGGCCATTAGTATGCCTCCTGACTGTTATTTATATTATACTAAAAACCGTGTCAAAATGGTAGATGTACCACCCATTTTTCTTTCTTTTGATAATATCGATATTCAATAGTTCCCATTTGATCTGTGCGATAAATTTCCGTGTGGGTACTCATAAGTCTATTAATTACTTCCAAATCAGGAAATCCATAGCGATTATTTTGCCCAACTGAAATTAAAGCAATCTCCGGATTTACAAACTTAATAAAATCATTACTTGATGATGTATTAGAACCGTGATGTGGGATTTTAATGATGTCACTTTTTAGTAAATGTCCATATTGTGATACCAAATCCATTTCGGCTTCTTGTTCGATATCTCCAGTAAATAAAAATGTTGATTTCCCCAAATGTATTTGAAAGACCAATGAATTATTGTTTGTATCTTCATATTCTTTTAGAGGTCCAAAAAAATTGATATCTAAATTCCCACATTTAAAATGGTCATTTGAGTGAGCTTTGATTATCTTATCATGTTGAATTGGGTAATTATTATAAGGATTTAAAACAAGATGGGAAGTATCTATATGATCAATGACGTTTTGTGCTTCTTCGATATGATCATTGTCACTATGAGTCAAGATCATATAATCGATGTGATAAATACCTAAATGATTAATCAGCGGTAAAACATTTTGAAAGCTATCAATCAAAATCACACAAGATGGTGATTCAATCAGCATGGAATCACCTTGTCCAACATCAATCATATAAAAATGCACTTCATCTATGATGTTGATATCGAAAATGAAAACACAAAATAACAAAAGAAAATTGATATTCCTTTTTATAAATGAGACAAAACTAGTAGATCTAAATAGGATAATCAAAAATATATAATATATGATTGCTCCCATAAATGGTAATGCTGGCAAATTTATAACGATATTTTTATACTCTAGGTTTCTCATGATTAACTCAAAGAGCTGAATGAGTTGAAAAAATAGATGATCTAGTTCAGGAATGAAAAGAATCATGATTGATAATACAAAAAAAGGTGTGGAGAGTATAAAAATGATTCCTGGTAATAAAATGATGAGTAGTATTGGTATCGATAACTGAAAGGGTAATGTTACATACATAATAATCCCTGAAATCATCATTTTTTTGACATACCCTGTATATTCTTGATAACGAAACCGCATCAAATAAAGAAAATTAAGAATCATAAAGATCATGAGAAAGCCAATGTGATAAAGCCAATAAATATGTGTTACCAACATTAAAAAAAATGCAATATGTATCAAATCTAAATGAGACAATTCAATTTTTAGATACTTAAATAGTTTGCCTAGTATAAAAACAATAAAGATTCTAAGAATACTCATTGAAAAAGCATTCAAATACAGAAAAATGATGTAAATAAATCGAATAAATAGTGTTTGCTTATTTTCACTTAAGCTCAAATAAAAAAAGACTTT
>CAZVDQ010000011.1:0-36080 GCA_964625435.1 uncultured Mariniplasma sp. | reverse complement strand
CATCTCCCACTTAGTACCTTGAAGAAGGAGTTTTCTGAAACATATTAGATAAATTGGTCTATTAATTTACTACTACAAAAAAAAGAAGCTTTCTCAGCTTCTTTAAATTTATAATGGCAGGGATATCAGGATTTGAACCCGAACTAACGGTTTTGGAGACCGCTGTGCTACCATTGACACCATATCCCTAAGCGCATTTATAAGTATAGCATAACAAATTCATAAATTGCAATCCATATAGGAAAAAAGGATAGAAATTATTTCCTATCCTTATCCTTATATTCGATATCTTTAAATATTGGTTTTGCATCTACAACTTGAGTTCCGTCTTTTCTAATGCCATAATTTCTTGTCTTATAACGTTCTCTTACGACTTTATGGAAGAATAACAGATATGTTACTAATGTTACAACTAAAACATAAATACCCATTGTACGCCAAATGACCCAATTGTATGGACGTAAATCACCATGATCAGTAACTAAATGATAACTCAAGATTTCTGATTCTGTAGGAACATTATCAGCAAATTGTGCTCTCAGTCTATAGTCATCTACATTAATTACAAGTGCACCATCTTTATTGAATGCACTTTCATCTGTAGGTGCTGTTGTTGCTAAAAATAGAGGTGAATCATTATAGACGAAATCTTTATTTTCATCAATAGAACCATCTGAATAAGTAACTTCAATTCTTGTTAAATTTGCTAGTGTGTCAGTATCGGGTATTTTTAAATAATCTTCGGCATCAAACAAGAATAGAACAGGTACATTATAATATGCAAATGGTTGTGAAGGATCGAAGAATATACTTCCTGTGTTTGTTAATGTTTCATCAACTAAAAGCGTATTTTCATCCAATTCAACAGTAATCTTAATGATTGGATCTTCAATTGGATAACCATTGTCTACGATATTAACATTGTTTACATAAATCATAAAACCATCATAGTAGGTTTTATCAGATACGATACCAACGCCATATGCACGCACGTTGATTTGATAATCACCGTCATTGTTTATATATTCATATATAAGTGGAGATTCTCTATAATAATCAATTCCCATTAATGTATTGATTCCGTTAAGGTAAACCGTTTCATCATTTACATATTCACTCACGTTTTCCGTGTAGTATTCTTGTAATTTTGAATAATAAGCATAACTATAAATTTGTAGCGATAAAAGGGATATGACCATCACATACAGCATTCGTCCAATCCATTTAAGCATAATATCACACCTTTCTAGAATAGAATACAAGAAATCACGTGATTTAACAACTAAAAGAGCAAAAATTACATAATTTTACTTTACAATGATGAAAATTATTGTATAATAATACATGCGCTATCATATGGCGGTTGTGGCGAAGTGGTTAACGCATCGGATTGTGGTTCCGACACGCGAGGGTTCGATTCCCTCCAGCCGCCCCATTTTTTATGAGATAGGCCCATAGCCAAGGGGTAAGGCAAGGGACTTTGACTCCCTCATCGTTGGTTCAAATCCAGCTGGGCCTGCCATTTTAATAATTAAAGCTCTACAGATAGGGCTATAGCCAAGGGGTAAGGCAAATGGCTCTGACCCATTGATCGTTGGTTCAAATCCAGCTAGCCCTGCCACAAACGTATAAATAGGAACTTTTGTTTCTATTTTTTTATTTTCAAGTAAACTTTGGTGCATTCCTCTAGTATAAAGTAGGAGGAAAGATGATGAAAAAGATAGCATTACTTTTATTAATGATTTGCATGACTTTATTGTTTCAAGAGTTAACTGTCCGTGCTGAAGGTGAACAGCAGTATCCTGTAGGTAAAAATTATTTGGATTTAAGTAATTTAATCATGAAAGCTGATGATTCGCATTGTGCATTTACTGAAAATCCGATATTTGTTAAAAGCAATCATGAGTATACGATTGTTCTTGATTTTGCTTTTTTGGGTCAGCATAGTGATTGGTTAGGTAATATTTACGTAAGTATTGAAGAAGTTCCATCTTATGATTCTTATGATTTTTTGATGTTAGGAGATTTTACGCACGAGAGAGCATATGTTGAGTTCACTCCTAATGATGATTATGTTTTTTTAACGAGTCTCCCTATGATGCCTACGGGCTATAATGCCATTATGTATGAGGGTTCCTATGCTGATTTTTCAGGATTTGAACCATTCATCGATTCTAATGAAACAATGATTTATCAAGGTGTTCTTCCAATTGACTATGATAAACCAATGGCCTTAGAACAAATAGAATCGTATCTTCATGCTGAAGATCCATATGGAAATCCTATTGAGATTACTTTAGAAACTGATGAATATACGACTGGTTCTATGCTTCCTGGAAACTATGAGATGATATTTATGTCGAGTTTTAATCAGATAGTTAAAATTTTTTACCTGGAAGTAAGAGTGTTTGATCATAGCTCTCCAATCATTGTTGATCCGGGGATAATCACCATACCCTTAAGTGAAAAAATACTACTAAATGATATTTTGCAGACAATTTCGGTTTCAGATAATGTAGATTTAATGACTGCAAGTGATTTGGTTGTTACCGAAGATACTTATTCTGTAGCAAGCAGTGTTGGATCGTATAGTATTACTGTGGAAGCAATAGATTCTAGCTTAAATGTTACATCGCTTCCAATTCAAATAGATTTGGTTGATATGAATGGACCTACGATCACTGGTCCCGGAGCGATTTATCTTTATACGACAGATGCTCCGTTATCTAATCAAGATATCGAAAATTATTTCACAATTATTGATGATGTTGATGGAACGAATGTTTCTGTCCAAATAATAAATGATACTTATCATCAAACACAAGAACCAGGAGTTTATGGTATAACCATCAAAGCATTTGATACCCAATCAAACAGCAAAATAAGAAATGTATCAATTCATGTGATTGAGAATAGAGGTCCAGTGTTTAGCACCGATGAAATCATCTTAAGTCTTGATGCTGCTGATTTGATGACTGATCAAGACTTAATTGATTGGTTCACTAATCATACACTTTCTTTAGGACATGATATTTCTTATGTGTGTATCCTTTATAATGAGTATGAAAATCATTCAGATGAAGAAGGTAATTATTATGTATATATGAATTATGAATTGAATGGTGAAACACAAACTTCTAGAATTAGAGTTGATGTACAAAATGCAGAAGATCAAAAGTCATTATTACCATATCTTGCAATTGGAATCCCAGCAATTGTTGGAATTGCAACACTTTTCATTCTTATCAGAAAAAAATAATTGAAGTTTTAAAAAAGAATTGACTCTAACTAAAAAAAAGGGTATAATTCTTTTTGCGCGGGTATGGCGAAATTGGCAGACGCACTAGACTTAGGATCTAGCGCCGCAAGGCGTGCAGGTTCAACTCCTGTTACCCGCACCACAATTAAACAAAAGACGACTAAGTCGTTTTTTTATTTGAGGTTCATTTTTAGAACTTATATAATAAGATGTGAAAATGTAAAAAGCCCTTAAAATCTTACTGAAAATGATGTATAATGAAAATGTTGAATTAAACCAATGATTAGGAGGGATTGAATGTTAGAAGTTGGAACTAAAATCAAAGACTTCAGCTTGATTGATGCCCATGGAAAAAAACATCAATTATCCGATTATCAGGGTAAAAAGGTTGTCATCTATTTTTATCCAAAAGATGATACACCAGGATGTACGACTCAAGCATGCGCCTTTAGAGATGCTTATGATGGTTTTAAATCAAAAGACATCACTGTCATAGGGATTAGTAAAGATTCACCAAAAAGTCATGGAAAATTCATCAAGAAATACGACTTACCTTTCCTTCTTTTAAGTGATGAAAACTTAGACGTTATTAAATATTTCGGTGTCTATGTGGAAAAGAGCATGTACGGTAAAAAGTATATGGGTGTGAGTCGGTCAACATTTGTATTAGATGAATCAGGAATTGTTACACACGTTTTTGAAAAGGCGTCTCCTAGTGAGAATGCAGACGATATATTAAAGTTTCTTAAATAAGGATTATTCAGGAGGTATTATTAATGGTAGCAAAAAAAGTTATTAAATCTATGGATGGTAATGAGGCTGCAGCATATTGCTCTTATGCATTTACTGAACTAGCTGGTATTTATCCTATTACTCCATCCTCTCCAATGGCTCAATACGTTGACCTTTGGGCTTCAGAAGGCAAAAAGAATTTATTCGGAATGCCTGTGAAGGTAGTAGAAATGCAAAGTGAAGCAGGTGCTGCTGGAACTGTTCACGGTTCGTTACAGATGGGCGTTTTAACGACCACATATACAGCATCACAGGGACTTTTATTAAAGTTGCCTAATATGTATAAGATTTCAGGTCAATTGTTACCTGGAGTCATTCATGTTGCTGCACGTAGTATTGCGGCTCAAGCATTATCAATTTTCGGTGATCATCAAGATGTTATGGCTGCACGTCAAACAGGATTTGCAATGTTAGCTTCAACGGGTGTTCAATGTGCGATGGATTTAGCAGGTATTGCTCATTTATCAGCAATCAAAACTAGTGTTCCATTTCTTCATTTCTTTGATGGTTTCAGAACTTCTCATGAAGTTCAATCAATCGAAGTACTTGATTACGAACTATTTGATCGTCTATTAGACAGAGAAGCAGTTGCTAAATTTAGATCAAAGGGATTAAATCCAGCACATCCAGTAACGCGTGGTAGTGCTCAAAGTGATGATGTATATTTTCAGACAAGAACACTACAAGCATCTCATTATGCGGGTGTTCCAGATGTTGTCAATGAATATATGGCTGAAATCTCTAAAGTTACAGGCAGACCTTATGCACCATTTGTTTATTATGGTGACAAAGATGCAACCGATGTCATCATTGCTATGGGATCAGTTGTCGAAACCGCACAACAAACAGTTGATTATTTGATTGGACAAGGTGAGAAGGTTGGATTGTTATCAGTTCATCTCTATCGTCCTTTCAGTGCTGAATATTTTTTAAGTGCAATGCCTAAGACTGTGAAAAGAGTTTCAGTTTTAGATAGAACAATTGAACAAGGAGCTACTGGAGATCCATTATATCTTGATATTAAATCTGTTTATTATGGACAAAAAAATCACCCAGTTATCTTAGGTGGTCGCTATGGCTTATCATCTAAGGATACAACGCCTGCAATGATTTTAGCAGTCTTTGAAAATATGACTGGAAAGCAAAAGGATCAATTTACTATAGGTATTGAAGATGATGTGACATTCACATCACTTAAATATGTAGCAAATAATGATATTACTGATAAAGATACAACTGAGCTCTTATTCTTTGGATTAGGTTCAGATGGTACTGTTGGTGCAACTAAAAATATTACTAAGATTATTGGAGACCATACAACTTTATTCTCCCAAGCATATGCATCTTATGATTCTAAAAAAGCTGGTGGAGTTACCAGAATGCATGTACGTTTTTCAAAGAATCCAGTTAAATCAACATACTTAGTCAATTATCCCCATTTTGTATCATGTTCGGTAGATTCTTACTTAACTAAATATGATATGTTAAAAGGACTTAGACAAGGTGGGACATTCCTACTTAACACACAAACTCCAAAAGAAGATATAGAAAATCTTTTGCCTAATAAAGTTAAGCGTCAGCTTGCTCAAAAGAAAGCTAAATTCTATATTATTAATGCAGTTGATTTAGCTTATGAAATCGGATTAGGCAGAAGAATTAATACAATTATGCAATCTGCATTCTTTAAGTTAAATGATCATTTATTAAATGCTGATGATGCCAATAAGTATATGAAGCAATATTCTGAAAAAACTTATGGTAGAAAAGGCGAAGCGATTGTTCAATTAAATTCACAAGCAATAGATGCTGGTTATATTAACTTAGTTGAAATTGATGTTAATCCAGATTGGGCAGTATTAGTTGACATAGTTGATACTGATAATAGTAATCGTCCTGATTACGTCAGAAAGATTGCAGACATTGTGAATGCAATTGAAGGGGATTCACTTCCTGTATCCGCATTCTTAGGTTATGAAGATGCTCATATGGAAAATGGTTCAACAGCATATGAAAAACGTGGTGTTGCAAATTACGTTCCCGAATGGAAATCTGAAAATTGTATTCAATGTAACCAATGCGTATTCGCATGTCCTCATGCTGTTATTCGTTCATTCTTAGTTGATGAAAATGAAGCCAGTCATTCACCTGATAGCGCTAAATTATTAGATGCTAAAGGTAAGAATATGGAGGGTATGAAGTTCACCATTCAAGTATCAACTTTAGATTGTACAGAATGTGGTGTTTGTGTTCAAGTATGTCCAACACCTAATAAGTCATTAGCTATGGTACCAATCGGAGATGAGCTTGCTAAAAACTCACAACAAACCGCTGATTATTTCTTTAATGAAGTTACATATAAGGATTTAGGATTTGATAGTCCTAAAAATCTTGCTTTCCATCAACCACTATTCGAATTCTCTGGAGCATGCGCAGGATGTGGAGAAACACCTTATATCAAGGCGTTAACTCAACTTTATGGTGATCACATGGTCATCGCTAATGCGACTGGATGTTCCTCAATTTATGGTGGATCATTTCCTGCAACACCTTATACAACCAATGCTGAAGGATTTGGTCCAGCATGGGCAAATTCACTTTTCGAAGATAATGCTGAATTTGGTTTTGGTATGAGAATTGCTTACGAAACAATGAGAGATAGAGTCCAAACTTTATTAGCAGATCATCTCGATGAAATGCCAAAAGCTCTAAAAGCTCTTGCAGAAGAATGGATTGCAAATCGTAAGGATGCTGCAGTAACAAGAAAGATTAATACTGAATTAATCGCTGAACTTGAAAAAATTAAAAAACCATATGCTAAAGAATTACTTGACGTTAAGGATTACTTTGTGAAAGTTTCACAATGGATTCTTGGTGGAGATGGTTGGGCATATGATATTGGATTTGGCGGTATTGATCACGTTATTGCTAACAGTGAAGATGTTAATATTCTTGTCTTAGATACAGAAGTTTATTCTAATACAGGTGGACAATCTTCTAAATCTGCTCCATCGGGATCAATTGCTAAATTTACTGCTGCTGGTAAGCCTGGTAAGAAGAAGGATTTAGGTGCGATTGCAATGAGCTATGGACACGTCTATGTTGCTCAAATTTCACATGGTGCTTCTTCAGCTCAAGTTTTAAAAGCACTTAAAGAAGCTGAAAGTTATGAAGGACCATCAATCGTTATCGCTTATTCACCTTGTATCGAACATGGTATTAAAGGTGGTTTAACAAATTCATTCTCACAAGCTAAACTTGCTACTAAGTGTGGATATTGGCCCACATATCGATTTGATCCAAGAAGAGAAGCACAAGGTTTAAATCCATTTCAACTTGATGCAAAAGCACCTGTTTGGGATACATATCATGATTATCTATTAAGTGAAGCAAGATATGCACAATTAGCTCAAATCAATCCAGATCATGCTGCAGAACTCCTAGATAAGAACTTAAAAGATGCAAAGAGAAGATATACAATGTATCAAAGATATGCGGCAATGGATTATTCACTGACCGAAGAGGAAAAATAGAAGAAAGTCAAGTAGTTTATAATATTAATATTTAAAGGCTTGATTTCTTTCGTAGAGACAAGCCTTTTTATTTTAATAATAAATAGAACTTGAAGTAAGTTATTAAAATTAAAAAAGACTTGACACTATATACAAATAGTAATATTATATTAATAATACCGTTTTAGAAAAGGGGATTTTCATGAAAAAAATGATGTTTGTTTTAGTTGCATTTGTTGTCTTGCTCTCTTCTTGTACCAAAACTGTTGAAGAGACTTTTACTGTCATTTTTGACAGTAATGGTGGAAGTGCAATTTCTAGTCAAGAGATTACAAGTGGTGAATTTGCTATTGAGCCAGATGGTCCAACTTTGGTTGGGTATATTTTAGAATACTGGCATTTAAGTGGGAGTGAACAAGCTTATGTGTTTTCCACACCTATTACAGCAGATTTGACACTTATTGCTACGTGGGAACGAGATCCAAATTATGTGCTAACTGATCAAGAAAAACTTGAAGAAGATATTGCTAGCGTTGAAGATGGTATGTTTGTTAGTGCTTATAAACTTGAATTGCCTTTGAGAGGTACGCTTTATAATAGTACAATCAAATGGACAAGCACGTCAGAATATATTTCTAATTCTGGTTTCATATTACCGGTTCTTTTAACTGATGATGTAACAACCGGACAAATTAAGGGTGAATTTTCATTAAATGGGCACGAAGAAACACGCACATATGATATAAGTTTATCGCATATGGGAGAAGTAGAAATTGCAACTACGAAAGTTGTACCTTTTACCAATTTAACGACTGAATATACTGTTGATGATGCTGATGTCAATCTTTATTTTGAGCAAGATGGATATGTACCTTACATCAAAGTTATCGATTTCTTTAGTTTATTAGAAGGCTTTATTGATCCTGATGTAGAATTTACATTTACAAAAGGTGAAGGCACATTAGAAATATTTTATCAATATTATGATGAAGACTTTGATGAAACATATGACTTGATTGTAACCCTTGATACAAACGATAATACAATTACAACCAATGATCCTGGATTCTATTGGGCATATGTTTATTCTACAGAAACAAATTATGGACGTCATATCGGATATGATCTAGATAATCCAGATGCAAGTTTAGTTGAAGGTGATAATATTGTTTATGACTTAGATGATTACAGTATGGATATGGCTATGTATGAAGATGAAGTCGTTTTACCTTACTATATTGTTAACCAATTGTTTGCAGGATCAAGCTATTACAACGTATATTACAATTATGACGGGCTATATGGTATCTATTCACTTCCTGAAGCGGGTAGTAAAGAATATAGAACCATTAAAAGAAGTGAAATGAATAATGAAGATATTCCTGCTGATTTATTAGTGCACACATTTAATATGTTAGCTTTTGATCTTGACAGTTTTTATGGATTAAAAGATATCATGGAAGTCGATACATATTATGATTTATTATTTGATCAAAAAGAAAAGTTATTAAATAGTGATCCAGAGGATTTCGATTATGCTATTCGCGATTTATTACTGAAACAAATTGATGAACCACATACAAGTTATGCTGCTTCATCTTATTTCAATAGCCCAACATGGAGTGGTCCAGAAACAAATCAATTAACTTTTTATGGTACTAGATTCCAAGCGTGGTATTACGATGGATTAATTGCTGTAGATGATGTTTTAGGAGACAAATGGGGTACAAATCCTGATGGTGGATGGAATGCAAGTTCTCCAAATAGACCACATTATTGGTTCTTAAATGATGTATCGGTACTCTTATCATTAGATGATTTTTATACGGCAGATATTGAAGAAAGTGCTACATATGATGCAAGTCTTGTTGAAAACGTGTTAAAACTAGATGATTCAAGTCATGTTTTACCAGCAATCGATAGTGGATCTAAATTCTTTTTCTATAATAGTAGCACCGAAGTGAATAATCATCTTGAAATATTAGTCAAAGGATTGGATGCATCTTATGTAGATACTTATGGTGATGCATTGATTGCTATAGGATATGAATATAATTTAGAAACAACAACAGTTCAAACAAAGCTTAATGGTTATTACCAGATATCAGTTCCTAGTGAAGATGATCCTTTAGTTGATGTTTCTTACATGGTTCAAATTGCTTTTGATGAAGATCTAGGCTTGTTCTATGTGGGTGTTATTGATAAAGCACCAGATGATTTCGAATCCGCATGGCCATTTTATGTTGATGTATTTGACACGGTGAATTCCGATAGTGCAGTTTATATGGAAATGATGTTTGATCAAATTTTAGCAATTGCACCAGATTTGGAAAATGTAATGCTTGACCTATCATGGAATACAGGTGGTAATGTGGGTGCGTTATATCGTATTGTTGGATTTATCATAAGCGATCCATTTAGAGTAACTTCAATTGATCGTGATACGGGAGGATTTTCTAGTAGTTATGTCGTTATCGATGGAGTTCCTACCTATGACAATTTAAATTGGGCATTACTTATTACACCAGTAACATTTAGTGCAGCCAATCAAATGGCAACAATTTTTATGGAAAACGATTTAGGACCAATTATTGGTAAACAATCTGGTGGTGGTGCTTGTTCAATCACACCAATGCTACTTCCAAATGGTACTGCTTTTTCTATGAGCAGTAACAATATTAATGGTTATAGAGAAGGTGCTGGTACCGAAGAAAATCCATATGTCTACTATAATAATGAATTTGGTATAACACCTGATTATCCTATTAGCATAGATTTAATCTATGATGTAGATACCCTTTTGCAAGTTTTCCCGGTAAATTAGTAAATATTGATGTTATTGCTGCAAAATTCAAAGAAATTCATAAAAAGAAATTGAAAGAAAAAGCATTTTTATCAATAATTTCAATGCTCGTTGTTGATTTTCGGAATTTTGTGGTATAATAATATAAACAATTTTTAAGAGAAAAGGAGAGAAAAAAAATGAAATTTCCCAAAAAAGTGCTTTTCGTATTTACACTTTTCTTAGCAAGCATTGTGCTATTCGCTTGTCAAGAAGATGACCCACTACCACCGGTAGTTGTTGAAGATACAACTGCACCAGTGTTCTCTGGTGTTTCAGATGTTTCTATTGCATTCGCATCGACATTTGATCCACTAGCTGGAGTATCTGCTACTGATAACGTTGACAGTAATGTTACAAGTAGTATTGTAGTAACAGAAAACAATGTAGACACTAGTTCTTCTGGTGCATACTATGTTGCATACTCTGTTTCAGATGCTGCTGGAAATGAGGCAACTGCTGAACGTAATGTCACAGTTAATCCAAGCCCAGAATTAGCAACTTACCTTAGCGGTGTAGATTTATCAAAATTATCACCACTTGAAAAAGGTAAAATATTTGCTGCTGCTGAACGCTATCTACTAGAAAATGTATATGCAGGTGTACCTCTATATACAAGTGCAGCTAGAATTTTATACTCTGATAGACTTCAACTATTTAGTGAAACCTATAATGGTGTTATGGGATTTGGTACAAAATTCTCACAATTCACTGAAGATGATTCACATGTTATCATGTATGGTTCCACATATGGTAATGTTGGAGAATATACATGGAGAGCTTCTTACAGCACAGACCCAACTACTTTGAATCCATGG
Organism: uncultured Mariniplasma sp.; assembly: GCA_964625435.1. Taxonomy (GTDB): domain Bacteria; phylum Bacillota_I; class Bacilli_A; order Acholeplasmatales; family Acholeplasmataceae; genus Peloplasma. The sequence continues at coordinate 24,860 of CAZVDQ010000011.1, read as the reverse complement.
AATTCTGATGACTCAGCTACATCTGATTTTGCTGATTTATTTGAAGGAGGCTTATACAATTTCTTCTTTGATTCAACTAAGATAAGCTTTGAAATTTTACCAGAATTAGCCAATGTTCTACCAATTCCTGTTAACCCAGTGACCATTAATGGTAAAGAATATGCTAAAATTTGGCAAATTCCTTTAAGAAATGATCTTGAATGGACTTTCCATCCTGATACAGATGTTTCTGGTTTACCTGTTGGCTATGAAAAATTAGATGCTAATGACTATCTATGGACATGGAAATATGCTTTAGATAATGATTGGTTTAGAGCTAGAACAGGTGGCGGAGACTTTGTAAGCCAAGGTATCAAGAATGCTGCTGAATATCTAGACGATTCTGTCGCTTGGAGTGAAGTTGGTATTCGTATGGCTACGGGTGAAACAAACGTACTTGAATTAGAATATGTTTCAGCTAAATCTGAATTTGAAATTTTATATGGATTTGCTGGTAATGTCATGACTCCAATCTGTGAAGAATTATTTACAGAACTTGGCGGTGTTGATGGTTATGGTGTTGGTCCTGAAACTGTTGCTGCAAGTGGTCGCTATTATTTTGACCAATGGACTCCTGGACAATTATTAACATTCAAGAGAAATGATAATTTCCCACAAGCCAATATGTTCCATTACACAGGTTACCAATACACATATTTAGAAGGTACAGAATTAATTTTTGAAGAATTTATTAATGGTAAACTTGAAAGTGCATCTTTACCATCTGCTGAATTAGAAAATTATGCTTCTGATCCAGGTTTGAAGGTATCTCCAGCTGCTACAACTTGGAGATTGCAAATTAATTCATTTGGTACCGAAGCTAATAGAGATGCTTATATTGAAGCAAATCCTGGCGTAGGTCTAGATGAAACTTTCGTTCCAGAACCAATTCTACAATACTTAGAAATGAGACAAGCTTTGATGTTTGGTTTTGATAGATATCATGCTGCTGTAGAAGTTGTTGGAACATATTTACCAGCATTCACATTATTTACTTCCACTTATTTCTTAGATGGTGATTCTGGATTAGGTGTAAGACAATTCCCAGAAGGACAAGCAATTGTTGATGATTTTGGTGGCGGTTCTTATGGTTATTTCCCAGATGCTGCACGTGCTTTATTTACTCAAGCAGTAGCTAGGGGTATTGCTGATGGTTATTACACTAAGGGTTCTATTACAAAATATACAACTATTGCGTTAGTATTAACTTATGCATCAAGTGGTAACACAAATGCTCAAGCAATGGTTGCTAGTCTTGAAGAACAATACGAAGCATTATTAGTTGATAATACTAACTTTGTTAAAGTTGATATTCAAGTCGCTGATGTTCAGTTCCCTGGTAACTATTATGATTATATGATGATTGCAAATACTGACATAGGTATTGGTGGTATTCAAGGTTCGTTATTAGATGCTCCAAGTTTCTTGGATGTATTCGCTGATGATAACCGTGGTGGATTTACTCTTAACTGGGGTATTGATACTCACACACCAAATATTGAAGTTACGTATGTAAACATTGACGGTGTAGAAGTTACTGAAACTTGGGGATTTAATGCCCTCATCTCAGCCTTAGTAGGTAAAGCTTATATTAAAGATGGTATTGAACAAGATGCTTGGGATAATGCTGATGACTTAATTGCAGCTTATCTAGACATGGCTGGTGAAACACTTGGTTCTAAGACTACAACTGGCGCTGCTGATTTAGCTGAATATATTTTAGGCGATGATCTAGCAGGTTTAGCTACTGAAGCACAAGTTGATTCTATGGAAGCATATATTGTAACAACTGCATCAGGAAATAGCACATTATATATTTTAACAGTTGATAATAGAAAATATGAGTTATCTGAACAAATAGGATTAGCAACTGATGCTGAATCGGCAATTAAGAGCCATTCAGGATACGGCGGATATGCTAGTTCAGTAGGACCATTAACTGATGCTGAAGTTGCAGCTAATGCCTATCTAATAGGACTTGGTGATGGTTATGGTACTATTGCTGAAATAGCAGTTAGTGCTGAGTCTCCTCTTGAATTTACTGAAATTTATTCAGTAACATGGGATGGATGGGATGATGTTTATGTTGTTCTACATATTGGAGATTATTACATTGGATGGGCATGGTTATAATAAACTATTAGTCATCTAAAATAATTTAAAATTAATAAGTGTATTTGGGGAGCCATAAATAGTATTTCTCATGGCCCCCCTTATTACGCTTTAATATCAAATGCATGTGCTATTATATTTATATAATTTTATGGAATAATAGCACGTGAATTATGATATAATATAAAAAAAGCTAAGGAAGAGATGAAATGAAAAAATATGTTCTTCAGAGAGTAATTTGGATATTTATTATCTTATTCGTAATACTTACGATAACTTTTGTGTTATTAAAATTGGCTCCAGAATATCCACCAACAAAAAATGAAGATAAAGATATCTGGTTAGAAAAACAGACTTCTGATGGATACTATACTTCAGAATATTATGATCGAAATGATCCTGCACAAGTTCTTATTGTAAACGAAATTCGTAATACCAATCCTAATATTAATAAAACTGTTTTTATTGTTGAACCAGTTAGAGATAGTGTTGTACTAAAAGTTTTTTACAGAGTTCCTATAGCGACTCAGTATACAAGATGGTTGGGTAATGTTATTAATGATTGGAATTGGGGTACATCTACAAAAATAAGGGTTAATTATCCAGCATTTAAAATCATTGCTCAAAGAATGCCATTAACATTTTCTTTAAATATTGCAACATTAATATTCTATTTACCATTTGGTTTTGCATTTGGTATTATTGCAGCTCTAAAGAAAGACACTTATGTTGATAATTTAATGCAATTAGGCATCATGTTGTTTTTATCTGTTCCTGCTTTAATCTTTATATTGCTATTGATTATTATATTTAGTTATGAAATGAACGGATTCCTTCCGTCGCGATTTCCATTAATTGATATACAAACGAAATCAGAGATTGCTCAGGGATACATCATTCCTGTAGTTGCACAAGGATTGCCTGCTATTGCGGGATTGACAAGATTGCTGCGTGCTGAATTATCAGAAGTTTTGACTTCTGAATTCGTCTTATTAGCAAAAACTAAAGGATTGAGTCATACTCAAGCCGTCTTACGACATGCAATTAGAAACTCATTAGTACCAATGGTCCCAATAATAATCGCTTCTTTTGCTGGCTTATTAGGGGGTTCGTTTATTATGGAAAAAGTTTATGGTATACCCGGCGTAGGCCGTGTTACCTTGCAAGCATTAGCACAAAATCAATATGATTATAATGTCATTATGGCATCTACTGCCTTTTATGGAATCATCGGCTTAACTGCCGTACTTATTGTAGATTTATCATATGGTTTGATTGATCCACAAATTAGAATGGGGGCGAAAAAATAATGGGAAAAGAACATTCTAAAGATCAATTTGTTTTGGTTCAAAAAGATGAGAAGTTAGCAGATAAAGCCTTAAAAACAAAACAATTAACCTATTTTCAAGATGCAATGTTAAGATTTTCTAAAAATAAATACAATGTTATTGCTACTGTGATTTTATCAATTATGATTTTAATGTCGATCTTTGTCCCAATTTTCACACCCGTAAGACTTTATGCTCAAACAAACTCAGCATTAAAAACATTACCACCTAGAATACCACTTATTGAGAAATTAGGTATACTTGATGGAACTAGGGAATATAAAAACCAACCAATTGATCATTCTACTATTGATCCTGAAACGGGTTTGGGTTATCCTACTGCAAGATTCCAGATCGATTATATATTCATGGATACTATTACAAACCGTGAAGTTATCGGTACAGAAAAAAGTGTAGATTATATTGGTGGGACCAATGAACTGTATGTGGATTTTGAAAAAACATCCTATGGTTTTGCTGTTGCAAATATAGAAGAAGATAAGACCAATCCTGATAATATAGTATTAACCTATAGTGGATATTTATTCTTTTCTGGAACTACCATTGAAGTTGATATTAATGAAATGCAAACACCTGGAGTTTTAAAAGTATATTTTTCAGCAACTCCTTATGGTGCAGAGGTTGATTCATATGATGATTTGACTTTATTAGCTACAATTGAAAATGTAGGACTGAGTGTGATAGATCCATTTGAAAACATTGCAGCAAACTCAGCTGGTTATTTGGTATTTAAGCATGAATTGACTGAATCTAGTCTAGAGGGTAATTCATATATTTCATTCAATTCGATAGCCATTAAAAATGGTGATAACGTAATTACAGACCTAACGGGTTATTATTTATCAAGGTTGCCAATTTTCACTATTGATACAGATATAGAAAATGGACGTTATGCAAGAAGTAATGCTGTTATGACTGTAGCAGATTTTCGATATGATTCATATGGCGCATTATTTAGAGATAGAAATGATACGATAGGTGAAAGTGATTATCTTCAAATTTTAGCCGACAATCCAGGTATGGAAGAATCAATTATACCTGATCCCATTAATCCAAATGCATGGACGTTTGGCGAGGGATACCCATTAATCAGTGTAAAAAATGTTATTACTAATATTGTACCTGGTACAAGCATTTCAAATACGAATTATTTTGTCGTTAAAGATGGTGCATTTGCGTTAGATTTTGAAACAATACCATACTTTCTCTTTGGAACAGATGTATTTGGAAAAGATCTATTTACATTAATTTGGCTTGGATTAAGAACATCGTTACTTTTAGGATTCCTATCTGCATTAGTAAATATTGTTCTTGGAGTCATTTGGGGAGCAACAAGTGCTTACTATGGTGGCCAAGTCGATATTTTGATGGAAAGATTCTTAGATATTTGGGGCAGTTTCCCGCAAATCACAATGATAGGTATTATTACTGTTTTGATTGGACCGGGGTTCCTAGCTCTGTTCATCTTTGTAGTTTATGATGGTTGGATTGGTGCTGCAAAAGTTACTAGATACCAATTTTACCGATATAAAGGTCGAGAGTATGTCTTAGCAGCTAGAATTTTAGGTGCTTCAGATAGACGTATTATATTTAAACATATTCTTCCTAATGCGTTAGGAACAATTGTTACAAGAGTAGTATTAAGTATTCCTTCGGTTATTTTCCTAGAAGTGAATTTATCATATCTTGGATTTGGTATTGGTAATGGACAAAAATTAATTTTAGGTCCAATTGAATTGACCGGTACATCTATTGGTGTTATTTTGAATGATGGGCAACAACAAATATTTTCTGGAAACTTATGGCTCATTATATATCCAACGATTATTGTTTCAATCTTGATGATAACATTTAACATGTTTGGTAATGCACTTCGTGATGCTTTAAATCCACAGTTAAGAGGTACTTCATAATGAGTAAAGAAAAAATATTAGAGGTTAATAATTTAGCCATATCTTTTAAAACGCCTAATGGTTTAGTTAGAGCTGTTAGAAATATCTCTTTTGATTTGTACAAAGGCGAAACTTTAGCAATCGTAGGAGAATCAGGTTCTGGTAAATCTGTAACCAACAGAGCGATTATGGGGATTTTAGCAGGTAATGGCGTCGTCGATGAAGGTGAGATTTTATATAGTAACCAAGATTTAGCTAAACTATCAGAAGAAAATTTTCATAAAATTAGAGGTAGTAAAATTGGAATGATCTTCCAGGATCCTTTATCAAGTTTAAATCCAATTATGAAAATTGGTAAGCAAATAACAGAAGCTATGCTTGTGAATGGGAACCGTTTTAAAAGTCGTTTCAGAGACCTATATCACATAGAATTTCACAACTATTTAAACGTAGAAACTAGAATTAAGTTAATTAAAAAAGAAGCTGGTATTAGAATATTTGGAATCAGTAAAGATGATGAGATGTCTAAAGCAGATAAAAAAGCACTTACTCATAAGATTAAACGCGAATCTCATCAAATGATTTCAAAATTGAAAAAAGATCTTCCAAATTTAAAGAAAAAGTATTTAGCAGTTAAGAAATTGGCAAAAAAACAAATAGATACTGAAATTAAAGAAGTGAAAACAGAAAGAAAAGAAGCATTTTTAGAGCTAGCAGAAGAAGTTAAGAGTAAAAAACACGCTGTGTCTCAACTTTCTAAAGCAACTGATGGATATGAAAAAGCACGTGAAGATTTTGAAAAGTCATTGGATGCTAAAAGAAGTAATAGAGAGCTATATAGACGTCGTTTTAAAGTAACTAGAAAAGAAGCTTATGAACGCGCAATTACAGTTATGCGAGAAGTCGGTATTCCCGAACCAGAAAAGAGATTTACACAATATCCATTCCAGTTTTCTGGAGGAATGAGACAACGTATCGTTATTGCTATTGCGTTAACCGCAAGTCCTGAAATACTTATCTGTGATGAACCAACAACAGCCCTAGATGTTACGATTCAGCAACAAATTTTAGATCTTATTAAAGATATTAAAAAAGAACGTAATTTGTCTGTTATTTTCATTACGCATGATTTAGGTGTCGTTGCAAATATGGCAGATAGAGTTGCAGTTATGTATGCAGGTAAAATTGTTGAATATGGTGATGCTACCGATATTTTCTATGATCCTAGACACCCATATACATGGGCGCTATTATCAAGTGTTCCAGATTTGGATACAACAGAAAGATTGTTATCAATAGCTGGTACACCACCAGATATGCTATTTCCTCCTAAAGGTGATGCATTTGCAGATCGAAATCAATATGCATTAAAAATAGATTTTGAAGAAGAACCACCTTTCTTTAAAATAAATGATCACCATTATGCAGCAACTTGGTTATTACATCCGAATGCACCTCAGATTGAAATTCCAAAAATCATTCAAGACAGAATTAACAAGTATAAGAAGGATGCTCAAGTTAGAGTGGATGATGTAGTTTCTGAAAAAAGCAAGACTAGAAGTGCAGGTGAGAAGAAGTGAGCGAAAAAAGAGAAGAAATTCTAAGAGTCGAGGGATTAAAACAATATTTTAAACTAGGCTCTGGACGAAATAAAATGCTTAATAAAGCTGTAGATGGTATATCGTTTACGATATATAAAGGAGAAGTGTTCTCGTTAGTTGGCGAATCCGGTTGTGGTAAAACAACAACTGGTAGAACGATTATCAAATTATATGATTCAAGTGGCGGAGAAGTATTTTTTCAAGGAACAAGAATTGTTAGTGATGTTGTTGCTGCTAAAAAAACTCATAGAAAGAATGTAAAATTAGCTAAAGAAAAAATGAGAGTAGCAGTAGAAGAACTCAAAGGTTCAGTCACTGTTAAAGAACTTTTCGATGAAAAATTCAATGAAATCAAAACAAACTATAACGATGAGGTCGGTCCATCATTGGATGTTTTAAGATTGGCTAAAAGAGACAAAAAATTTGAAAGATTAACTGATGAAGATGCCGCAAGAGCAAAAAAAGATATCAAATCTTTTCCTGAATACAAAGAAATCATTGATGGATATGATCTTGATGATAAAGAAATCAAAAGCAAAATTGATGATTTGAAGAATAGCATCAAGAGAGCTAAAACTGATTTTGAAACCGCATCTAAAGAAGATAAGGAAGCATATAAACAGTCTAAAAACTTATATAAAGAATTAACAAAAGAATCAAAAAACTTAACAAAAGAATTAAAACTTAACGTGATTAGAAGAAAGCAAGATACTTCAAAACTTAAGTATAATATGATTCATAAAAATAGACTCTTAATGCGGAAAATGCAGATGATCTTTCAGGATCCTATTGCATCTCTTAATCCAAGAATGACAGTTAAAGAAATCATTGCAGAAGGATTGAGAATTAATGGTTATAAAAACGAGAAAGATATTGACGATCGTGTAAAAGAAGCGTTAAAAACCGTTGGACTAGTACCAGAACATGCAAGTCGTTACCCACATGAATTTAGTGGTGGTCAACGCCAACGTATTGGTATAGCACGTTCACTAATTGTTGAACCTACATTTATAGTTGCAGATGAACCAATATCAGCTCTTGATGTGTCAATTAGAGCACAAGTTATTAATCTGCTTAATGAATTAAGAGAAGAAAAAGGCATTACTATCATGTTTATTGCACATGATTTATCTGTTGTTAAGTATTTTAGTGATAGATTAGGAGTCATGTATTTTGGAAAAATCGTCGAAATTGGCGATAAAGAAAAAATCTTTTCTCACCCATTACACCCTTACACACTCTCATTAATGGCATCAATTCCTTTACCAGATCCCCTTTATGAACAAAAAAGAGGAAGAACAGTTAGATATAACCCAGGTAAACAACATGATTATTCTAAAGAGGAACCTACTTTAAGAGAAATTGAACCAGATCATTTTGTATTATGCAATACCGAAGAATTTACCAAATATAAGGCGCAAATTAAGAAAAAATGAAATATGGTAGATTAGTCATTATATTTTTTGTAACATTAGTTCTATCATTTCTATTGCACTTACTCATGCAGGGCATGAATTTTTCATATGCCAGTGTTTCTGATGCAGTATTTGTTACGGGTGTAGTTGCTTTATTACCATCTTTAGTTGCTATTTCACAAGCATATCAAGTATTTCATGGATTTAATTATGCTGTTAGATCATTTTGGTCAACAACATTTAGACAAACATATCCTAAATTTGGTGATTATAAAAAAGAAAAAACCAATGAAGTGAAATCAACATTCTTTTTTGAAATGTTCATTGTTTCTGCAACATTTGCTGTTGTAGGCATTATCTTAGCGACGGTGTCAGTATCATGAGTGATATCAAGAGCATTAATAGACAATTTTTTGTTGCACTCATTTCATTTGTTGTTATTATTGTTGTTGCACTCGTTGGGACCTTACTTGCATATATCTATATTAAAAACTATAACATCACATATCCTATATATCTAACAGTATTGCTTTTGATGATATTCATCTCCTCTCGCTATAAAAACACATTTGATCAAATTGCGAATTTATCGTATATTATCAAGATTAGAGGTAATGAAGCGAAACCTTTAGATATTCATAAATTAGTAAATCTGGATCATGCAAATATCGTATTTAAGAAATATGACTATTTACATTTTTCACAAGATAACGCGTATAGCATTTATTATAAAGTAACCAAAGATCACATTAAAAAAATATTTAGGCACTATATACTAACAATTATTGTTGTCCTACATAATAAAAATGCTGATTTTTATTTAGACAGAGTTGATAAAGAAATCAACAAATTACGTGATCAACAATATAAAGAAAAAAGAAAAGTTGATCGACTTATCATAACTCAAATTAAAGAGATTAGCGATTTAAGTGATGCTACTAAAGAAACGATTAAGGAAATTGTTTTCATTAGAACAAACAGAATCGTGATATCAACAATTAATGTTGGATTATATAAAACAGCTCAAAAAGCAGTCATGTTATATTCTGACACTTACAGTCCAAGCTTATACTATAATTACCACATTGATGAAATAAAAAATGTAATATAATTAACAACAATACTAAACTGCACCTTCTTATATTGAACACATCTATTATGTGTTTCAATATAAATTATAGGGGCAGTTTTTTGTATAAATGAAAGGTCATATTATGGATATGATTGTTTGATCCAATCATCTGTAAAAGGCTTTACAAAAGGAATGTAGTAATAATCATTTATCAAATAACATTACATTTTATGTAAAAAAACCTAACCTCAATAATTAATAGGCTAGGTTTTTAATTTGTAGATTTAAAGAATCTTATTTGTTTTCTAATCTTACTTTTCTAAATATCTTGATAAACAATAGAGCACTGATAATCAATGAGACAAACGTGGCTATGATTCTATAACTTCCTCTATCTAATCCTAAATAAATATTATTGATCACAAATAGAGCTCCAAAGGATATAAAACCTAATATTGCAATGATCATTAATAATTTATAAGTACCTGAGAAAAAGGATTTTGTAACTGGAAGACCCCTTGTTTTATTTAACTTAAAAGCAGGAATGATTGCAGTAACAATGAGCATGAAAGCAAAGATTGAGATAGCCATTTCTACTGAGCTAAAAATATCATAGGTAAATGTGAATATGTTAATTGATAAAAATGATGAAACGGTCAATAGAATTAACAAAACAGGAATGCTACCATCATATAAGAATACATCATAAGAGTGAGTTTTTTCTTCTTGAACTTCATAACGACCTGATTGAATGCAGAAAATTTCCAAGATTGCTATTTCAGCCAATAAGATCATTTCAGAATTAAAACCACCAAAGATTGTTGTAATGTATGACAATGTCTTGTAATTTTTTGCAGAAAAATCAAAAATCAAATAAGGGTTACCATATAAAATATTATTTCTTATGCTATCTGCGGTCTGAGAGATCAAAACATATTTATATAAATAAAGGCTTGCGAAGTATAAGACGATTGTAAATAATCCCAAATATAACAAAACTTGGAAAACTAATCTTGTAAGATTAACATTTTGATTGTTTTTCCATACAAGCAACATGATAAAAATGAACAAGAACACCAAGGTTTTCGTATAAATCAAGATATCAGGCAAGCCAAATCCTTCTAGGACTTGAGATATGAAAATATTGGAAACAATAGTCGCAATATCAAAAACTAAAATAAACCCAATAAATATAGTTAATAGTGTAAATTTATTACTTGTTTTTTTGAGCATTATCTGCCACCTACTTCTTTAAGTATCGTATGTTTAAATCTATTTTATGATATCACGAAGTAGACAAAATGTCTATGCATAAAACACATAAAAAAAAGAGACTTCTTAGGAAGACTCTGTTTTTAAGTAGCCATTTGTGATGAGCTTATTATGGATGGCAGTCCAATTAAACTCACCAAAGCGAGGCGTGCGCAATCATTATTTTTTGGGAGAAAAATATTGATATGTAATCATCGTCAAATAAAAGGTAACTAGATTACATTTCTATTATAAATGATAATTTATGAAAACCAATGATTATTTACATTTATATTCATTGAAAACGTTTCCTCTAAGCCTAAATTTATAATTTAGCATATAAATAGCATAATCATATGAATTGTTATATAATAGGTTTGGTAAAATCAAGGAGGTCTATATGGCAAAATTAGAAATAAAAAACCTTCATGTTGCAATTGAAGGTAAAGAAATATTAAAAGGTGTTAACTTAATTGTGAACTCTGGCGAGGTTCATGCAATTATGGGACCAAATGGAACTGGCAAATCTACACTTGCGAGCGCTCTTATGGGACACCCTAAATATGAAATCACAGAAGGTGAAGCATATTTGGACGGAAAAAATATATTAGACATGGAAGTTGATGAAAGAGCTCGTGCGGGTTTATTTTTAGCTATGCAATATCCTGCAGAAGTTCCTGGAGTTACGAATAGTGATTTCATGCGTCAAGCACTTAAAGCAACTTCTGGTAAAGATATAGGCTTGTTTAACTTCGCTCTTAGATATGAAAAAGCTATTGAAGATTTAAAAATGCGTGAAGATTTAGCACATCGTTATTTAAATGAGGGTTTTAGTGGGGGAGAAAGAAAAAGAAATGAAATTCTTCAGCTAAAAGTTTTAAAACCTAAATTTGCAATTTTAGATGAAATCGATTCAGGTTTAGATGTCGATGCATTAAAAATTGTCGGTGAAAATGTAAGTGATTTAGTCAATGAAGATTTTGGATGTATTTTAATTACGCATTATCAACGCATTCTAGATTATATTACTCCAAATTTTGTTCATATTATGATAGATGGTGCCATTATATTAAGTGGCGGATTAGAATTGATTAAAAAAATTGATAAAAATGGATATATGTGGATTAAGGACGAATTGGGAATTGATTTTGTTGTAGGCGAAGAATAATGAAGTCAATTGTCATAAAAAATCACGAAGTCACATCATCATTACCTAGAGATTTTATTTATAAAAATCAACAATTAATCATACCCAAAAATATCCAATATCAAGATCCCATTATGATTATAGTTGAAGATGATAATAATGAATCACTAGAGATTATCGTCTCTGAAAATACTAGCATAAAAATAATTGTAGAATTAGCTAGTCGCGATCAAGAAGAAAACCACTACAAATTTGGTTTAGTCGCTAAAGCAAATAGCCACGTTAAATATTTACTCATTAGCGAACTTGAAAGTAAAAAAGCGGTCATAGAACATTGTTTTACAGCAGAACGCGATGCCAAATTAAATTTGATTGGTGGATTTGTTAGCAATGTTTTAGATGCACAGATGTATGTTGATTTAGTTGGTGAAGGCGCAGAAGTGAAAATGCGCTCAATTGCTATATCATCCGATGATAATATTCAAAAAATAGATGTACTAATTACGCATAAAGCTCCTGAAACATTTGGAGATATGACAAATATTGGTATTGCTAATAAAAGGGGTAAAATCGTTTTAAACGGTGTTGAAAAAATAGAGAAGGGAATGAAGCATGCAAATGCTTTCCAGACCTTAAAAGGTATCATTACATCCGATTTAGCAGTAGTTGAAGTCAATCCTATTCTTTTGATTGATGAATATGATGTTAAAGCTGGCCATGGAGCTACTATTGGTAAGATTGCTGAGGATGCAATGTATTATTTGAGAAGTAGAGGATTAACAGAAGCTGAAGCAGAAAAATTGATTATAAATGGTTTCCTCCGCCCTGTCATTGATGAAATTGATGATGAGACACTCAAGGAAAGATTTGTGAATGTCGTTAATTCAAGAATATGATAAATGTAGAAAAGATTAGAAAAGATTTTTTAATTTATACTAAACAACCTAAACTTGCATATTTAGATTCAGCTGCATCGTCATTAAAAGTAAAATCGGTTATTGATGTAGTCGATTCTTATTACAATGAATTGGGAGTAAATGTGCACCGAGGTGCATATCATCTTGCACATGAAGCAACTGAATTTTATGAAAATGCAAGAAAAACTGTTGCTGATTTTATTCATTCAAAAAGTGAAGAAATTATTTTCACACGTGGAACAACAACTTCTCTAAATATGATTGCTAGTGGGTATCGTGAAATTCTTAAGCCCGGTGATGAAATAATCACAAGTGAGCTTGAACATCATTCCTCAATCGTACCATGGATGATTACTGCAAAAAGAACAGGTGCGAAACTAATTTATGTTCCTTTGACCGAAGAAGGAAGAATAACAGTTGAAGGTTTTAAATCTGTTTTAACAAATAAAACAAAAATAGTTGCACTTACTCATGTTTCTAATGCACTTGGTTTTATGACTCCAATTGAAGAAATAGCAAAATTAGCACATGAGAAACAAGCAATTGTCATTTTGGATGCTGCTCAATCAGCACCACATATGGAACTTGATGTCCAAAAATTAGATGTTGATTTTCTAGCATTCTCGGGACATAAAATGTTTGGACCCTCTGGTATTGGTGTTTTGTATGGCAGAGAACAATTGCTAAATACGCTTGAACCTTTTGAATATGGTGGAGAAATGGTAGACGAAGTGTATCAAGATCATGCGACTTGGAAAGAAGCTCCTTTTAGACTTGAAGCTGGAACTCCAATTATCGCTGGTGCGATAGGTCTTGCTGAAGCAATACGATATATTCAATCAATTGGATTTGACGATATTCATCAACATACAACTGCCCTACATCTATACACACTAGGTAAGATGAAGGATATAGAAGGTATAACAATCTATAATATGTCTGCTGATAACCCCGTGATTACTTTTAACATCAATGAGGTTCATCCACACGATATCGCTACATTACTTGATCAGGATCAAGTTTGTGTTAGAGCGGGGCATCACTGTGCGCAACTTGTCAATAGATTTTTAGGAGTTAATTCGACCTTAAGAGCATCTTTTCATCTCTATAATAATTATGCAGACTGTGATGCGTTTGTTGAAAATATCATCGCAGCAAAAAACTTTTTTGAAGGATTTTGAGGACTTAAATTATGAATATTGAACATCTATATAGACAAGTCATTATGGATCACTATAAAAACCCTCAAAACAAGGGTTTGATTGCTGATCAATCATATTTGACAATCCATCTAAATAATCCATCCTGTGGTGATGAAATGACGGTACAGGTAAAAATTGACGATCATAAAATTACCGATATTAGACATCAAGGAACAGGGTGTTCTATATGTTGTTCAAGTGCCAGTGTTATGAGTGTAATGCTTAAGAATAAATCAGTTGAAGAAGCTATAGATATTATCCATGAGTTTTATGAAATGATTAAGGGCTTTCCATTTAATAGGGATATTTTACAGGGTGATGCGATTGCCTATCAAGGTGTTTCGCAATTTCCAGCACGGGTTAAATGCGCAACATTAGCTTGGAAAGCAACTGAACAAGGCATAAATAAAATCAAGGAGGATGAAAACAATGGATGACAATAAAAAGAAAATAGACGCGATTATTGGCGATTATCAATATGGATTTCATACTGAAAATACACCAGTTTTTACTACAGGTAAAGGCATTAATGAAGAAATTGTACGAATAATTAGTAAAAATAAAAATGAACCAGAATGGATGCTGAAAAATCGTTTAAAAAGTTATAAAAAATTCTTGGAAGTCAAAAATCCTAAATGGGGACCTGATTTATCTTTTATTAACTTTGATGAGTTTACATATTTTCTTAAAGCCAGTGATAGAGCAGAAAACAGTTGGGATGATGTTCCTGAAAATATTAAGGATACCTTTGAAAAATTAGGGATTCCTGAAGCAGAAAGAAACTTCTTATCAGGTGTCTCAACACAATTTGAGAGTGAGGTTGTTTACCATAATACTCAAAAAGAATTAGAATCTCTTGGAGTTATTTATGTAGACACTGATACAGCACTAAGAGATCATCCAGATTTAGTTAAAAAGTACTTTGGAAAAATTATTCCTTATAACGATAATAAATATGCAGCATTGAATACAGCCGTATGGAGTGGTGGTTCATTTATCTATGTTCCTAAAGGAGTAAAGGTACCAAAACCTTTACAATCTTATTTTAGAATTAATTCGGATCAAATGGGACAATTCGAAAGAACATTGATTATCGTAGATGAAGGAGCTTATGTCAATTATGTTGAAGGATGTACAGCACCTGTTTATTCAAGAGATTCTTTACATGCCGCAATTGTTGAAATCGTGGTAGAAAAGAATGCAACATGTCGTTATACAACGATTCAGAACTGGTCAAATAATGTAATTAACCTTGTTACAAAACGTGCTTTCGTTTATGAAAACGGTCATATGGAATGGATTGATGGTAACATTGGAAGTAATGTAAACATGAAATATCCTTCCTGTGTTCTGCTTGGTGAAAGAGCAAAAGGAACAACAATCTCGATTGCATTTGCAGGTAAAGGACAATGGCAGGATACAGGTGCAAAAATGATTCATGTTGCACCAAATACGACATCTACAATCATTTCGAAGTCTATCAGCCGGGGTGGAGGAACTGTTAATTATCGTGGAAAAGTGGATTTTGGAAAAAAAGCAAAAGGTGCGAAGGCTCATGTCGAATGTGACACAATCATCCTAGATGACTTTTCCTTCAGTGATACTATACCGACAAATATAGTTAGAAATAGCGATGTATTTTTAGAACACGAAGCAACAGTGTCAAAAATTAGTGAAGAACAACTGTTCTATTTGATGAGTCGCGGATTATCTGAAGAAGAAGCAACCGAAATGATAGTTATGGGGTTTATAGAACCTTTCGCAAAAGAATTACCTATGGAGTATGCAATCGAACTTAATCAATTGATTAAGCTTGAAATGGAAGGGTCTATCGGATAAAAATGATTAAGATATTTGTGATTTATCATAAATATCTTTTTTTATTGCTGACTTTGTCGTAAAATGAATAAGAAGGTGATTCCATGAAGAAAATATTCTTAACTCTTATTTTTATCTTATTTATTTTTGTTCTTACTGGATGTCATCAAGAAATAACATATGATGACTTGTATTTGAAGTATAAAGAACATATCGAAAATAATAGTGAAATTTATCAATTAGACATTGATTATTTTAATCAGCTATCTTCAACAACAATAAAAAGTGTTGTTCTTGTGGAAAAACTGATTATTGCAGCTCCTGGATCAGCTACTGGATCGGGAGTTATCATCAAGTCTGATGCGAATTTTTATTATGTTCTGACTAATAATCATGTTATTTTCGTCCAAAACGATGTTCAATTCACATATTCAATCAGTGATTATAAGGGGAATAAATACACTGCAACACTTGTTGCACAAAATCAAGATTATGATTTAGCTATTTTGAAATTTAGTCGTGGCAATCTTAGTTTAAATTCAATTGAACTTGCACCAATAAACCCGGATATTAATCATAGAGTTGCCGTTTTAGGGTATCCAACATATCAGATTAATGCAATTACAATCGGAAATACTATAGAGTATTCTCCAATTGATTTGGAAGGGTCAATTTTAAATGTAATTAATGTTATGTTTGATGTCTTAATCAGTGATGTCCCGGTGAAATCTGGTAGTAGTGGAAGTGTTGTCATCAATGATGATTTTCAGTTAGTAGGGTTGATCTATGCTGGTAATTTTGTAGATGATAGTGAATCATCTGAATATTCTTTCGCCATTCCTGTAGAAAAAGTGTACGAATTTTTTCAGCTTGCAGGATTTAGCTTGGGGGTTCAATCATGAAAAAAATGTATTTAATCTTTATTCTAAGTTTGCTCATATTAACAGGATGCACCAATTCTATTAGTGAAGAGGACACACAAAAGTATCAAGATTTATCTAATCAGTATACATCTTTTGTACAAAATGATATCGCTTTAGAACCATCATTTCAAGAGTTCATAAATCAAGCTACACTGATTTCCGAATTATCCAATATCATGATTAAAGTGCAATATTACGACGATATGAACAATCTAATTGAAACTAAATATGGTTCGGGAGTTGTTTTTAAGAGTGCTACAACCTTTGAATATGCCTTAACTTCCTCTGATTTGTTAAAGATGCCTGATGGAGTATATCAAGCGAGATATGTCGTCTATGATTATCAGGGGAGAATTACAGCGGGTTATTTAGATTTAGAATTAGAAGATTATCAGTTATCAGTCATTCGATTTTTAAAAGATAGCCATTATTCTTTACCGGGCATTAAAATTGGTTCTACGATTCCAATGTTTGGTGAACCCATCTTATTATTAGGATATCAACATCAAATCATCAATGCTATGTCACTGGGTTTAATGCAAAAAGAAACTATTCCTGATGATTTCAATAATGTTTATTTTAATTCCTCAGTACCATCTGATGTCTATGCAAATGGTGGTGCAATTCTAAATATTAATAATGAGTTAATCGGAATCCAAATCGCTACACAAAATAATTATAGCTTTGCTGTAGCCATATCAAGCATTCTTCATACACTGGATGTATTTTACCAACAACATATTTTTCAATAGAATTGTATAAAACATTAAGCATTTAAATTAAAACTCACGTGATATAATATAGGAAAGGAATGATGACATGTACCGGTATCTCTACATAGAAAGCAAAAAAGATATTAGAAATAATGAAGCAATGATTGTTTCTCTTTTTTCTGAATTTATTGACTTTACTAAAAAAGATGCAGATAACCATTCAATAACACTTTTTTATAATCATGAAATAGATATATCGTTTTATGAGATTATTTTAAATATCATGAGCGATACTTTAAGTGATCTAAGATTATATGCCTCTTATCAATTCGAATCTCAAGATGAGATGAAAAACCACTTAGAGTTTATTAAAAAAAGATTACAAATGATTCCTTTTATTAAGTATGTATATTTGGATGATAAAGCCATTTTAAAGGAATTCATATCTTCTGTTGATGATGAGTTAATAAGGTTTATGCTAAGAAAATATACCAATGACCAACCAATGATCCAGAGTGTGAAAACATATTTAGAATCAAATCAAAACACAAGTGTTGCCTCAAAGAAATTATATGTTCATAGGAACACTTTACTTCAAAGACTGGATAAATTTATGAATGTTACAGGATTTGATGTTAGACTCTTTTTGGATGCTTACCTCATTTATCATTTACTGAAATAAAAATATGTGCAATTTGCACATTTTTTTTATACAACTTGCTTGTTATAATACTCTTATAATATTAAAAAAGGGAGAAAATAATGGCTACTTTAAAACTTAAAGATATTAATAAGATTTATCCTAATGGTGTACAAGCCGTCTTTGATTTCAATTTGGAAATTAGAGATAAAGAATTTATTGTTTTTGTTGGACCTTCAGGTTGTGGTAAATCAACCACACTTAGAATGATTGCTGGTTTAGAAGAAATCTCTTCAGGCGAATTATATATTGATGAAGAACTCGTCAATGATAAAGCTCCAAAAGATAGAAATATTGCAATGGTATTCCAATCATATGCGCTTTATCCTCATATGACTGTTTATGATAACATGGCATTTGGTTTGAAACTTAGAAAGATGCCTAAAGATGTTATTAATGAAAAGGTTAGTGATGCTGCAGAAGTATTGGGATTAACACCTTACTTGAAGCGTAAACCTAAAGCTTTATCAGGTGGACAAAGACAACGTGTTGCATTAGGTAGAGCTATTGTACGTAATGCTAAGGTTTTCTTAATGGATGAACCACTATCCAATCTTGATGCTAAATTACGTGTACAGATGCGCGGTGAATTGATTAAGCTTCATAATAAGATTGAAACCACAACTATTTATGTAACTCATGACCAAATTGAAGCAATGACAATGGCTAATCGTATTGTTGTTATGAAAGATGGTTATATTATGCAGGTTGGTGCACCAAAAATGATTTATGATAATCCAAACAATTTATTTGTTGCTGGATTTATCGGTACACCTCCAATGAACTTTATTCGCGGTGTCGTTGATACTAAAGCTATCTTTACTTCAGGCGTTTACAAAATGATCGTTCCTGAAGATAAATTTGAAATTATTACTGAACACAATATGGTTGGTAAAGATATTATCTTAGGTATTCGTCCAGAAGATATTCATGATGAACAAGTTGTTATGGACACATATCCTGGTGCCATTCTTGAAATCATTGTTGATGTTGCTGAACTATTAGGTTCTGAAACTAACATTTACACAAATATTAATGAAAGCCACATCTGTGCTTCAGTTAATGCTCGCACAGGCGTACATATTGGGGACAAGATGAAATTAGCTTTCGACATGAATAAATGTCATTTCTTCGACCCAACGAGTGAACAACGTCTAGTCATTGACTTAAACAAGGTTGCCAAAAAAGCTCAAAAAGCACCAAAGAAAGAAGAAAAATAATTAAAAGGCCATTAGGCCTTTTTTTATTGGATAAAATTATGATTGAATACATCATTAACAATGCATATGGATGTCTTGTTTTTCAAAATGGGACGGAGTATCAATTTAAAATTTCGAATCTAAGTTTCATAAAAAAAATGTGTTTCGAATATCTATTCACTTATGAAAGTTATCTTAAATCTGTGCAGAAGAAAACTGGAAAAGTATATAAACTGCCTATTTACATCGATGAATCATTGATGATGATCCCAACACAAAGAATTAGAAATTTTGATAATATCTGGATTAATTATGCTGCTATAAAAAAGTTTTATCAACATAAAGATGGCATTGAATTAATTTTTAACAGTGAAATCAAATTGATCGTTGATATATCTATAGAATCATTCAGAAGAGAAATAAAGTATTTAGATATCATTAAGAATGAAAAAGTAAAACACTTTCATATCTAAAAATATAGAAAAACGAATAAATAAGTGTTATAATAGGCATGGTTAAATATTAGCCGATTACATTATATAAGGAGGAAAAATGATGGCAAAAAAAACTGTAAGAGATATTGATATCAAAGGTAAAACAGTTTTGATTAGAGTGGATTTCAATGTACCACTAAAAGATGGTATGATTAGTGATGAAAATAGAATAGTCCAAGCATTACCAACATTGAAATATGTATTAGCTCAAGGGGGAAGAGCAGTTGTTTTTTCTCATCTTGGACGTGTTAAAGATGAATCAGATAAAGCAAATAACAGCTTAAAAGTAGTTGCAAATAGATTAAGTGAATTATTAAATAAAAATGTCGTATTCGTTCCTGAAACACGTGGAAAAGTTTTAGAAGATGCAATTAAAGCACTTAAAGATGGCGAAATACTTATGTTTGAAAATACAAGATTTGAAGATCTAAATGGCAAAAAAGAAAGCAAAAATGATCCTGAATTAGGAAAATATTGGGCTTCTTTAGGTGATGTATTTGTTAATGATGCATTTGGTACTGCACATCGCGAAGCTGCTTCAAATGTCGGTATTGCATCAAATATTAAAGATACAGTTGCTGGATTCTTATTAGAAAAAGAAATTAATTTTATTGGTGGAACTTTGGAAAATCCAAAAAGACCATTTATTGCAATTCTCGGAGGAGCGAAAGTTTCAGATAAGATTGAAGTAATTAAAAACCTATTAAAGGTTGCTGATAAGGTTCTTATTGGTGGAGGTATGGCATATACTTTCTTCAAAGCACAAGGCATGGAAATTGGTAATAGCTTATTAGAAGCTGATAAGATGGATCTTGCAAATGAGTTATTAGCTATAGCAAATGGTAAAATTATTCTTGGCGATGATGTAATTACCGCTAAAGCATTTGATCCTGAAAGTGAAAAACATGTAAGAAATATTACTGATATTCCTGCTGATGAAATGGGTATGGATATTGGACCAAGAACGATTGCATTATTTGAATCATATATTTCAACAGCTAAAACAGTTGTTTGGAATGGTCCAGTTGGAGTCTTTGAATTTCCTAGATTTGCTGAAGGAACAAGAAGCATAGCTCAAGCGATAACAGAAATTAAAGAACAAGCAACTACGATTATAGGCGGTGGAGATTCAGCAGCAGCAGTCATACAATTTGGCTTAGATGAGGGATTTACCCATATTTCAACAGGTGGTGGAGCATCACTCGAATATTTGGAAGGTAAGATTCTTCCAGGTATTGAATGTGTTGACGATAAATAATGAATATCGGAAAAAAGATTAGAGCTCTAAGATTGGGAAACAGTTTAACTCAAGAAGAACTAGCAAATCGATTGGAACTAACTAAAGGCTATATCTCTCAGTTAGAAAATGATTTGACATCACCATCGATGCAAACACTTTTTTCCATTCTCGAAGTTTTAGGAACAGATGTTCATGAATTTTTCTCCAAAGAAGAAGAACAGACTGTTGTCTATAAAAAAGAAGATTTCTATGAAAAAGAGAATGAAGCTTTAAAGCATATGATTAGTTGGATTGTACCCAATGCTTTAAAATATGAAATGGAACCAATTATCATTGACTTAGCACCAGGTGGACAATCTGAAATAGATGATCCACATCCTGGAGAAGAATTTGGTTATGTACTTGAAGGTCAGGTTATTTTGATAATTAATAAAAAAAGATATATTATCCGGAAGGGTGAAACATTCTATTACTTAGCAAATAAAGAACATTATTTGATGAACAGCAGTCATCAAAATGCTAAAGTATTATGGATTAGCACACCCCCGATGTTTTAATGGAGGAAGAAAAAATTATGGAAAAAGAAATTTTAATTAAAAGTACTGCAGGATTACATGCAAGTCTAGCTGCAAAGGTTGTCCAAACTGCATCAAAGTATGCTGTTGAAGTTGAACTTCAATATCAGGATAAAGTCGTAGATTTGAAATCTATTTTAGCTTTAATGTCTTTAGCAATACCTTATGGTAAAAATGTGAAAATAGTTGCTAAGGGTTCTCGTGCTGAAGAGGCAATTAGAGACATTTCATCAATTTTAGGGTAATGGCGATGAGTAGAAGACCTATTATTGCTGGAAACTGGAAGATGTATAAAACGAAAGATGAAGCTTATGCTTTTATCTATGCGGTCAATGTTGAACTTCCAGATAAAGAAATTGTTGAATCTGTTATTTGCGCACCCGCAATTTTTTTGAAGGATCTTGTTAAAAGAGAAGGCGAAAATTTACGTATAGGTGCTCAAAATATGCATTATGCTCAAGAAGGAGCATATACCGGAGAAATATCTGCAGCTATGCTTAAATCATATGGTGTTGATTATGTTGTTGTTGGGCATAGTGAAAGACGTGCTTATTTTAATGAAACAGATGAAACTGTCAACTTGAAATTAATTGCTGCTGTGAATACTGATATCACACCTATTGTTTGTGTTGGTGAATCTCTTGAAATTCGTGAAGCAGGAACGACTGATGTTGTTGTTAAAAAGCAAATTAAAAAAGCTTATTTAAATGTAAGCGCTAAAGAAGCTTTAAAAACTGTTGTTGCATATGAACCTATTTGGGCTATTGGAACTGGCAAAACTGCGACCCCTGATCAAGCGAATGATACGATTAAGGCTATTCGTATTGTTTTAGAAGGCCTTTATGGACAAGCTGTATCAAATGAAATTAGAATTTTATATGGTGGATCTGTAAATACTAAAAATGTTGATAGTCTACTTTCTATGTCAGATATCGATGGCGCATTAGTTGGTGGTGCATCTCTAGACCCAAGTTCGTTTTTAACTTTAGTTAAAGCAGCTTGTAAGAAACAAGTTTAAATCAAAATATTATAACAAGAATCATAGGCTCTTGTTTTTTATTTTCATTATTTAACATATTTATCTACCTTCACCTAAATGATATATTTTTGACTTTGTCTATGTTATAATATTTTATGTGAAGCGACTATAAACTACTTAGTGTACAGTCATGGGAGGGAAACATGTTTGCTGACAATCTAAAAAAGAAATATCAGAAAAATTTAATCATTTTAGCTCTCATTGTAATCTCAACTACAATGATTTTTATGGTTGTGTTGTTGTCGATACAAGAGTATTTGAAAATTGGAATATATATTTTAGTAGGAACTCTACTTATAATGATTGCATATTTTATCTATAAAATTAATAGTGACAATAAAAAAGTTTGTCAAATGAAATTTAGAATTTCTTCCTTAGAATATAAAGTGTCTTACCCATCATCATTTAAAAAGCAGCAAAGAACACTATTGATTGATGGTAAAAAAGGATATACAATCAATAAAAAAATTATTCCAGCACGATTTGTTGAATTTGTCGAAGGAAAACGAGCATATATCATTAAAGAACTGGAAAGCATTAACGAAGTAAATGAATATCGTATTTTATTTGTTCATCAGCATACATATGCATTAGTAGAAGATGTTGAACATAAAAAATGGATTATTCATATGAATTGTTTAGAGCAATTAACAGCATAAAAAAAGATGATTTCTGGGAATCATCTTATTTTTTTTATCTGTTGTAATATTCAACAATCAATTGTTCATTGATTTCTTGTAGGAATTCGTTGCGTTCAGGATAGCGAACAAACGTTCCAACGCCATTATCCTTATCGAATGATACATACTCAACTGATGCATATTGTGCTTCAAGAGCTTCTTGAGTAACAACTAAAGCTTTTGATTTTTCACGAAGTGCAATCTTTTGACCAGGTACGAGACGATATGATGGAATATCTACTTTTTTGCCATCAACTAGGAAATGTCCATGGTTTACCAATTGACGAGCTTGTGCTCTAGTCTTGGCAAGACCTAAACGATAGACAACATTATCAAGACGAGATTCAAGTAAACGTAAGAAGTTTTCACCGTGCTTACCTCTCATTTTATCTGCTTCATTAAATGTCTTTCTAAATTGTTTTTCTGATACTCCATAAGTAAATCTAACTTTTTGTTTTTCATGAAGCTGAGTACCATAATCACTTGTTTTAGAACGACGTTGTCCATGTTGACCAGGTGCATATGGGCGTTTCTTTAATTCTTTTCCAGTTTCAGAAATTGAATAACCCAAACGACGTGATATTTTCCAAGTTGGTCCAGTATAACGTGACATAATTTTTACCTCCTTTTTTATTTTGGTGGTAAAAACTGCAAAAATACTTTAATAAAAGCGATCCCGATGTTCTTTTCACCTTAAAGCAGAAAGGTTACTAAGGGCTCCAAATGGGTAGGGATCATTCTTTTAAAAATAGTTTGCCTGCTTTTTACCGACGCTATTTATTTTACCCTATAGGGTACTAAATGTCAATTGTTTTCACTAATAACTTTACGAATTTTTCTAGAAAGGTAACAGTACCTTGATCAAATCTATTATATATTGGACTATCAACATCTAAAACGCCGAATAACTTGCCTTTAATGAAGATAGGAACTACTGCTTCAGATCGACTATTAGAATCACAAACGATATGATTTTGGTAATTAAGGACATCATCAATAACAACTGTTTTTTGATAAACTGCTGCTTCACCACATATACCTTTTCCCATTTCAATCGTTGAGCATGCGACTTTCCCTTGAAAAGGACCAACAGTAAGTTTCTTACCATCAAAAAGATAGAAGCCAACCCAATTGAGTTCCTGAAGAGATTCCATTAAAAATGCCGAAGCATTTGACAATATAGAAGTTGTATTAGGTTGAATTTCCATTAACGATTGTGCAGATTGTAATAATTCGTTACTTTTCATGATATCACCACCGCCATTATTATATCATATATGTTAAAATAGTAATGGTGATAAAACATGAAGAAAAAAATCATTATTCGCTTTGGGGATATGATGCTCAAAGGTCGAAATATCGGATTTTTTATTAAAAGAGTTAGAAAACATCTTGTGAGTAAATTAAGTGACTTAGAAGTCTCATATGAATTTTTCCATGACAGAATATTTATTGATTTCCAAGTTGAGGATGAATCAGTTA
>CAZVDQ010000010.1:34862-37850 GCA_964625435.1 uncultured Mariniplasma sp. | reverse complement strand
GAAGGAAGACAAAGTGATGAATCCTTTCTTGCGAGATTACAAACCATTCATATTGATTATGAAAATCAAATTGAAGAAATTGATCACATTGAAATCGGACATCAATATGAAGTTGCATTCACCATTGAATCAAATCAAATCGTATTAACTATTCCTTATGCAAACCAGCTGCTAAATGATGTTCCTATCTTCATCTATTTTAAGGATGGAACAAATCAAAATATCTATAATTTTAGATATATGATTGATTATGATACATTAAGCGAAAGTGGGTTAATCATAAAAACTTATGCCCTTAATTAGCCTAAATCAAGCGGGAAAACGCTATTTAAAGAAAACCTTTAGTTTTGAGATCAATAAAAGTGATTTTGTTTTAGTTAGTGGTGATAATGGAAATGGTAAAACAACATTAATCCAACTAATTATGGGATTCACGAGACCGGATGTTGGCTTTATAGAGACTAAAAAACTGAAGATAGGATATTTACCAGAAAAAGCAATGCTACCAATGTTTGTTAACGTTAAAGCTTATTTAAATACAATTGCAAAGATAAAGAAGTCTAAATTGGATCAACAATTATTATTGGCATTTCATATTCCTGTCGTTAAAAGCATTCATGAATTATCAAAAGGAAATCAACAAAAGCTTGCAATCGTATCAACCTTTATGGGTAAACCTGATTTAATCATTTTAGATGAACCCTTATCTGGTTTGGATGAAGAAAGTACAATGATTTTAAAGACTCACATTGAGCAAAAAAAGAAAGAAGGGATGAGCTTTGTCGTTTCAACACATCATCCTGAACTCTTTATTCATATGGCCAACCAACATCTCAAATTATGATCAAGTATTTATACATGCATTTATTCTATTCAAAAAAGCGATTCATCTTAGTCAGTGCGATGATTCTATTTATCTTAATGATGACCCTTTTGGTCTTTACTGATGAATCAATTGTTGAACAGAGGTTATATCAAGCTGAAAATCAGATCTATTACGAGAGCATGATGAGAAAATTATTAACGATGCTTTGTCCCTTTTTTGTAATCTTACTTTCGATGGATCATGACCAACAGCATCTTAAACCTTTGTTTGGCTATTTTGGAAGAATGAAGATTACTATCTATAAACTTATTTTTCATATTCTTGTTTTAATCTGGCTTTATCTGATTTTATTGATGCTTTATCACATATTACCTTTCTTTTTAACTCATTATTATGAAATAGATACACATGCTATTTATTTTTTTGAACATCTTTTTCTCGATGGAATGATCATTGTTCTTTTTACTTTTATTTTTATTAGAGACAAACATAAAGCATTATCTGTTATCATTCCTGTCTTTTATATTGTTTTAAGTTTCATTGAAGAAGATCACCCCTCTTTAATTCTTTTTTATTTGTTTCCAGTTTATTCTTCCTATTTTTACACTTTAACGCTTGCATATATCTATAAAATATGTTATATTTGTCTAGGATTAATCATTATTCTAATACAAATGCTTTATGAAGCAATTTAATTGGATATTTGCTTGACATTACCGTTAGAAATGGTATAATCTACATGTATTAAATACTGAGTGAAAAGAAGAGATACCCTCTCGCCTGATGGACGAATTCATAGGCAAAAAGTCACGTTAATTAATTGACGTTACAAGTGGGTACTACACGTACACACTTTTTCTTTTCCAAAATACTAGAAATGGAGGTGGATTGTATTAAGCAAAACTACAAAAAAAATACTGATCTAGTCAATGAAACAATTCCGTTTGGTGATTTATTAGTCATCGATGAAACTGGAACTAAGGTTGGTATTATCTCTCGTCGCGAAGCTCTAGCACTTGCTACACAAAAAGAATTGGATCTCGTGGTTGTATCCCCAGATTCAAAACCGATGGTTGCTAAGTTTATGGATTATTCCAAATATCGTTATGAACAACAAAAGAAATTACGAGAAATGAAGAAAAGTCAACATATTGTTGAACTCAAAGAAATACGTTTGAGCCCAACAATTGATAAGCATGATCTCGAAACAAAATTAAAGCATGCGATTAAATTTTTAGAAAAAGGCGACAAGGTCAAACTATCAATACGCTTTTACGGTAGAATGATCACGCATAGCGAAGTCGGAAGACAAGTTATGTACAGTTTTATCACTGCTGTTGGAGACAAAGCTACAATTGAATTACGGCCTAAAATGGACGGCAGAAGTCTTATTGCAATACTTGCACCAATAATAACAACATAAAAAGGAAGGTTATAATCATGCCAAAACAAAAAACACATAGTGGTTTGAAAAAAAGAATTAAAGTTACTGGTACTGGTAAGCTGATGCGTGGTCATGCTTACAAGAACCATTTAGCTGCATCAAAAACAACAAAACAGAATAGACAATTAAGAGGCGAAGCTCATGTTCATCCTTCGGATGCTAAACGCATCAAATCTCTTATTTCTAACATGTTATAACAGGAGGAAAATAAACAATGCCAAGAGTAAAAGGCGGAATCACGACAAGAAAGCGCCGTAAAAAGATTTTAAAGTTAGCTAAAGGCTACTTTGGTTCGAAAAGAACATTATATCGTACAGCTCACGAACAGGTTATGCGTTCACTTGCATATGCATACCGTGATCGTAAACAAAGAAAAAGAGAATTCAGAAAACTTTGGATTACACGTATCAATGCAGCTGCAAAATTAAATGGAATGAAATATTCTACATTAATTCATGGTTTATCACTTGCTAATGTACAAGTAAACCGTAAAATGCTTGCTGATATTGCAATTTTTCAACCAGAAGATTTTACTGCTTATTGCAATCTATCAAAAGATGCACTTGCTGGTAAATTACCAAAGGTAGCTGAAGTTGCTCCTAAAGCAGTTAAAATTAAACAACCTGTACCAAGAAAAGTAAGAGTTAGCAAAGAAACTCCAACGATTGTTGAAGTGAAAAAAACTGCTCCTACTAAAGCAACAGTAAAGAAAGAAACT
>CAZVDQ010000010.1:0-34762 GCA_964625435.1 uncultured Mariniplasma sp. | reverse complement strand
CCTGCTAAGGTTGAAGTTAAAAAAGCTACTCCTGCAAAAGTAGTAGCTAAAAAAGAAACTCCTGCTAAGGTTGAAGTTAAAAAAGCTACTCCTGCAAAAGTAGTAGCTAAAAAAGCAGCTCCTACTAAAGTTGAAGTTAAAGCTGAATCAATTGATTATTCAAAGATGCTTGTTAAAGACTTAAAAGCTTTAGCTGCTAAAAAGAATATCGAAGATTCTGCAAAAATGCTAAAGGCTGATTTAGTCAAAGCATTATCTGAATTAAAGTAATTAACAAAGGGGTGGAAAATTCCACTCTTTTTTTGTATAATAAGTCTTGGGGGCATTATATTATGAAAAGACGTATCGTTATTGCTGGTTCTCTAACCATATTAATCTTGATATTATTACCGATTGCTTTGATTTTACTCAATCTGAGAGGTCAAGGTATTTTCACGTTATCTGCTATTACGGCACTTGT
This sequence comes from uncultured Mariniplasma sp., assembly GCA_964625435.1. Classification (GTDB taxonomy): domain Bacteria; phylum Bacillota_I; class Bacilli_A; order Acholeplasmatales; family Acholeplasmataceae; genus Peloplasma. The sequence goes on along the minus strand of CAZVDQ010000010.1, from coordinate 34,302 downwards.
CTATGTTGGTGTTTATGTTTTCGGTGGAGTTCCTAAATTGATTATTTATGCTATTTATGGTGTATTAACAGGAGTTTTCTTATTTACTCTTGCTGATCCTTATCATTTGCCTATCGTCATTGTTGGAACTTTGTTATTTGTTCTTAATCCCTTATCAAGTTTTGAGAGTTATTTGGAATCACATTTAAATGATGAAGATGTATTACCTATACGTTTTTCTATTCGTGGATCTTATTGGCCATTTTTCTCTTATCAAAAAGAGATGAAAAATTTCTACCATTTACCACAAGCAAGAAAGTTATATACGAAAAAATGGTATTTGCATTTACGTCAAATAACGACATTATCACTCTTTGCATTGGGTATCTTCCTGTTTATTTTGAGTATTAATATCATTGTTAATACTTTAGATAATTTCAATTGGATGCACTTCTTTGTTTTTTATATTATAATCATCGTATTCATTATGGTATTTTTCATGTTCAAAAAAGGATTTACTTCAACATTTAGATTATTAGTTATTTCCTTATTTCCACCAGTCATCTATTTATTCTTAATATCTGACTTTCCAGATGCAATTAAATATAGTTTTTCTGGTTCATTTGTCATTTTATGGGCTGTTATGATCATTGTTGAACTTGTCAGGTACTTTCAACGTGTCGCCTATGATAGTTATCATTACTATGATGTTGATGAACAAATGGAAGTGTTTGCAAATGCTTTATTTGAACCTCTTGTTTACAATGAAACATATACAAAATGTGCTCAATTTCAGATCAAGATTAAATTAAGTCAATTTCAAAAGTTGTTTCATGAGATTCTAGTTTATGCTAATTATTTTCATTTCATTATTACAGCATACGCATATAAAAAGGAAACTATTTATCTTTATGTGGATTTCCATGAAAAACAAAAAAAAAGAGCCCATAGATTTAAATCTTATTTAGAAGCGAAATTTAAGAATTCTGTTTCGATGGAACTTCATGATGATCCAAACAAGGAAATTTATGAAAAGACATTTTTCCATCACCCTGACTATATCATTGCGCGTGCCCAAAGCTTAGCTGAGTTACTCAAAGAATTGGAAATAAAAACAAAGATTATTATTAGCTTTATTGTTTATTTTGAACTTGATGATGAACTAGAGTTATTCAGTAAAGAATTTCCTGTAACACACCTTGATGATCTCAGCGAAGAAGATTATCTAACTGTTCGAATTGACATTCCTAGTATTAATGTTGACTATATGATCGAATCTAAGATTAGAGAAGTCTTACTTGGCTTACTGATTCATCATGGAAAATTTGTTCGTATATCTGTGTTTTATTAAAAATATAAGACTATCTTATGTAATAAGATATGAATAATTAAGAAATGAGCGCTTATTCAAAGTAAGCGCTTTTATTTTCTTGACAAAATGACCAATTAGTGATAAATTGAAGGTGAACCTAGGGAGCAACCGTGGAACCCAAATCTTTAAACTGGGAGTTAAAACGATGTAGGTGTGAAAGCCGAGTAATTGGAATCCCGAAACATCGACAAGTTAACACCCCCCTGAACTAATTCGTTCTCACAGCTTTCTAGGCTTTTATTATGTAAAAATTGTGTTACTGTTTTTTTTAGCGAAATGGAGAATACGTCTATGAACGATCAATTAAATATATTAAAAAAGTTATCTAAAATACCAGGTGTACCTGGAAATGAAAAAAAAGTTAGTCAATATATCGCATCTGAAATCAAAGACCACGTTGATCAAATTGAGTTTGATCATTTAGGTTCTTTAATCGGAAGAAAACAAAATAAAGGTCCTCGTATTATGATTGCTGGACATATGGATGAAATCGGATTATTGGTGACTCAAATTACAAAAGAAGGATTCGTGAAATTTCAAACTCTTGGGGGTTGGTTTTCACAGGTAATGCTTGCTCAGGTTTGGGAAATCTCAACGAAAAAAGGAATCATTTTTGGTGTCACTGGTGTTAAACCTCCGCATATGATTCCCGTAGACAAAAGAAAAGAAGCGATTAGTATTGACTCAATGTATATCGACATTGGAGTATCTTCTAAAGAAGAAGCAACGCTTTTAGGTGTTGAACCAGGAAATATGATTACTCCTCATTCTGAATTTAGAGTATTAGGTAACCAAAAATATTTACTTTCTAAAGCGTGGGACAACCGGGTTGGAAGCGCAGTTGTCATTGAGGTATTAAAACGCTTAAAAGAGCATCCAAACCAGGTTTATGGAACATTTACTGTTCAAGAAGAGGTTGGTTTACGTGGAGCTAAAACAAGTTCTTATGTCGTTCACCCAGAAATTGCTATTGCAATTGATTCAGGAATAGCCAATGATATTCCAGGTGGGGATGCTAATGAGCAGTCTTTAGGCAAAGGTCCTCAAATTCTATTATACGATTCAGGACTAGTTCCTCATCAAGCATTAAGAACCTTAGTTATTGAAACTGCGAAAGAAGAAAACATACCATATCAAGAAGCTTATATTGTAGGTGGAAGAACTGATGCAGGTCATATGCATTTAGCACATCAAGGTGCTGCTGGATTATCAATTGCTATTCCTACAAGATATTTACATTCTCACACCTCTATTATTCATTATGATGATTATGAGAATACAGTGAAGCTTGTTTGTGCAGTTTTAAAGAAGTTAGATCAAAAAACGGTTGATAAGATTTTAAATGATTAGCACTCCATGAGTGCTTTTTAATTGTTAGATGCTTCTCAAAAAGGTATAATAAAAGCATATATACAAAGTATTTCAGTTATTAACATAAAACATCTTTATGAAAGGGCAACTGATGATAAGAAAAACGATTAAAGTGAGTAACATCACTTGTGCACAGTGTGCAAAATCAATTGAAACCTACTTTGATTCATTAGATAATATCGATGCAAAAGTATTAGTGACTTCAAAAAAAGTCATTTTTAATTATGATGAACAGCAATATGATGTCGATCAAATTGCAAATCATCTTAGAATCATTGGATATTATCCAATTTTGAATAGTGAAGAACAAGAAAAAGCTAAAAAAAGAGATTTAATGGATCTCATTTTAGCTGGAATTTTAACGTTTCCTTTATTATGGACAATGTTTGTTCATTTAGGTATTAATTTATATGTCCCATCATTCTTAATGAATGGGTATGTACAATGGGCAATTGCTACACCTATTTTATTTTATGTAGGTAGAAGATTCTTCCAAGCATCCTTCCATCAAATTAAAGGACGAAATTTAGGTATGGATACCTTAGTTGTTCTTGGAACAAGTGCAGCCTATATTTTCAGTATTTATCAGACATTAACACATATCAGTTCACCAGCTCATCAAATGCCTGAACTATATTTTGAAACTACTGCCGTGATTATTTTCATGGTATTGATTGGCAATTTCTTTGAAAATCGAGTAAAAGAAAAAACATCAAATGCTTTACAGTCCTTAATTAGTTTAGGTGCAAAAGAAGCGAGAGTTAGAAGAGATGGAAAAGAAGTTATGTTACCGGTCGATGAAGTTAGACCTGGTGATATTATGATTGTCTTAGCAAACGAGAAAATAGCGCTTGATGGAGTCATTATCTCAGGTAAAAGTTATGTGGATGAAGCAATGATTACAGGTGAACCAATGCCAGTTTTTAAACAAGATGGTGATCAAGTTATCGGTTCAACTTTCAATATGATTGAGACCATGGAAATAAGGGTTACTGCTGTCGGTTCAGATACCGTTTTAGCTAATATTATAAGAACTGTTGAAGATACCGCATTGATAAAACCTAAAGCTCAGAGAATTGCTGATAAGATTGCTGCATTATTCGTCCCAGTCGTTGTTATGATTAGTATCTTTGTATTTTTCTTGTGGGTCTTTGTCGTCCATGGAGGAAATGCATTGTCAGTTGCATTTGCACCAGCTATAGCAGTCTTGGTTATATCTTGTCCTTGTGCGTTAGGTTTAGCAACTCCCACATCAATTTCTGTCGGAAGTGGTATTGCATTTAAGGAAGGTATTTTATATAAGGGTGGCGAATTCTTTGAAATCGCAAATAAAATCTCAGCAATCGCTTTTGATAAAACCGGTACTTTAACAACAGGAGAACCCGTAATGAGTGATTTTGTTGGTGACAAGAAGACCTTGGTCTATTCGGCATCACTTGAAAAACATTCAAATCATCCGATTGCAAAAGCAATAACTAATGCTTATGATGAAACATTACTCGAGGTTTCAAGCTTTGAAGTGATGCTCGGTAAAGGTATTAAAGGTGTTATTGATGAAAAATTAGTTTATGTTGGGTCTTTAAATTTAATGATTGAATTAAATCTTAAACCTGATGAAGTATATAAATCATACTTGGAACAAGGAAAAACAGTATTCTTTACAGTCATTGACTCTGTAATTGTTAATATGATGGCTGTTGAAGATCCAATCAAAGATACAGCAAAAGATGTGATCACTGAACTTAAAAGAAGAAATATTATTCCTTATATGATTACAGGTGATCATGAACTCACTGCACATTATATTGCATCACAATTAGGTATTGAACACGTTTTTTCAGAAGTCTTACCTCATGAAAAAGCTCAAAAAATCTTAGAAATTCAGAAATCCGGCAAAATTGTAGCTTTTGTAGGTGATGGCATCAACGATGCACCTGCATTAAAAATGGCAGACGTTGGATTTGCTGTAGGTAGTGGTAGTGATATTGCTATTGACACATCAGATGTAACGTTGATGAGTTTTGATTTAGGATTAGTCATTAAAGCAATTGATTTATCACTAGCAACGTTAAAAAATATCTATATCAATTTTTTATGGGCATTTTCTTATAATATAGTAATGATCCCTTTAGCAGCATTTGGATTTTTAAATCCATCTTTAGCTGGTATTGGTATGGGCTTTTCTAGTATAATGGTTGTATTAAACGCATTAAGTCTTAATTTATTTAAATTCAAAGAATATCAAAAGGAGACATAAAATGAAAATCACAGTACCAGATATTACATGTAAACATTGCGTAATGGCAATTCAAAAATCACTCATTATGAGTGGAGTTAATGCAAAGGTTGAATTAAAAGATAAATCCGTGACATTTAAAAATGAAAAGGATTTAGAAAAGGCTGTTAAAGCCATTAAAAATGCTGGGTATGCACCAGAAATATGAGAATTGTTGGCGGTAAGTATCGGGGTAGAAAATTAAATCGGGTCGAAAAAAAAACAACACGTGAAACCGCTGATATGGTGAAAGAATCTATTTTTAATATGCTTGGAGGTAAAATCAATGGCATCGTTCTTGATTTATTTGCAGGTTCAGGTGCGTATGGGTTAGAAGCAATTTCACGAGGTGGATTACATCTTTATGCGATTGATCATGATAAGGATGCAATAAAAACAATTATAGCCAATGCGAAATTGCTCGATGAAACAAGAAATGTAACAATTTTTCATAAAGATTATCATCATTTTATCGAATCAATGGAATCAAGTATAATCTTTGATTGTGTATTTATCGATCCACCTTATGATTTAAATGTTTATGAAGAGGTTATCTCACACTTATCAGGTCATCTTAATCAATATGCTTATATTATTTGTGAATCCAGTAAAAAAACTATATTGCCTAAAGCAATAGGTGAGGTTGTTAAAATCAAAGAGCGTGTTTATGGTATTAAACTTATTACTATTTATCAAAAACAGTAGAGCACTCAAGCGAGTGTTCTACTGTTTTTTATTTAATCTTTTTATTATTGATTAATTCCGCGCGTCCAGTCTTAGAAAGTTGATATGTTAATGAACGGTAGTGATATTTTTCATACCGATAAAGTTCATCACTATAACATAAGATATAAACTGCTTCCAAGGGTGAATCACTCGTATCAACCTTATCACTTGTTGCAATCCAGTATAAATAATCTTTTTCAATTTTTTTATCTTCTCGTTTTATGATAGCTACTCCAATTGGATCAACAATATAATTATCATTAACAAAGAAATCAGAAACTAATACTTTATTTTGGTTCTTGGGTATTGCATATTTATAAAGGTGTTCTCTATTCTTTCCAACAATCAAGATGACTTGTTCCTTAATTATCTTTTGATTGCTCAAAATAACATAGATACTAAAGATGAATGCAACACCTAAGATGCTAATAATGATATATTTCATATAACCATCAACAAAAAAATAGACTAACAATCCAAATACAGTAGAACCCATTAATGCATATATTGAAATGAGTGTTGAAAAATGTTTGGTTTGAATATCACTTGAAATTCCTTTGATTGTTTTCCTTTTGATTTTAAATTTGAAAAAAGGAATACCACCAGTAATAACCATAAAGACATAAAATGCAAATAAAACGGGTAACACTCTAATCATGAAAAAAAGAATAATTGCTTTCATTTCAGCACCAATTCTTAAGACACCTAGAAACTCAAAGACAGAAGAAAGAAGTACAACTGTTAATATGACAATTGAAACTGTTCTTTTTCTCCCCAATATATTATAAATAAAATACGCGATAATTAAATAACTAGCAAAGCTTAATACAAATTGTATGAAATAGTCCATAATTGTCCTCATATAAACTGTGATTTGAACTCATTATAAACAAATAATCACATTCTGTCAAACAGCACTTAATTATGCTTGTTTTTTTGGTTTGAATCAAGTAAAATAGATATAGCAAGTGAGGAGTGATTTAGAGATGTTTGAAATAGCAATTTGGTTATTTATCGTGTTATTGGTTGTTGCTATACTTCTTGGAGGAGTTATTGGTTTTTTTGCTGCACGTACGTGGTTTAAAAAATACCTTGAAAAGAATCCACCAGTTAATGAAATGATGATTCGCGAAATGATGAAGCAAATGGGTAGAACCCCATCTGAAAAACAAGTTCGTCAAATCTTAGCTTCAATGAATCAATACAAATAAATTTTTAAAATGGCATATTGATTTATGCCTTTTTTTTATAAAGGAGCTATAATGACTACACGTGAATTAGATAGTCTAATTAAACAATTAAAAAAATATGCTAGACCATTAGAAATCGCACAAATCGATTATTTATTTTTCAACGGATCGAAAGAAAACATAATCTCTGAATTAGAAAAATATCAAAACGCTGATGGTGGCTTTGGAAATGCTATTGAACCTGATTCTTGGAATCCCAATTCATCACCCATAGCATCATGGAATGCAATAACGATTCTAAGAACACTGGATTTACAAGATGATCACAAGATGATTAAATCATTATTTGAGTATCTAGAGTCATCTTTTGAAAGACAGTATAATCTATGGCCAAGATTGATTCCATCTAATGATCACTATCCTTGTGCTCGATGGTGGAACTTTCATCATGATAAATTTGATTTTAATCCCTCAGCATCACTTGCTGGATTCATCCTAAAACATGAAAAAAAGAATAGCAAACTCTATAAAATGGCGAATCAGGTAGTCAATAAAGCTATAAAGTATTTAAATAAGGCTACAACAATAGAAGTTCATGAATTGAGATGTTTAATCGACATGGCGAATGATCTCATTTCAGCGGGTCGTCGTGATCTCATTAATGAAAAGGTAGAAAATTTGATTTTAGAACACATCGAAAAAATCATAGAGCGGGATGAAACAAAATGGTTCACAAGTTACTCGGTTAAGCCATCTGCACTTATTAAATCCCATCCATCACTAGGATCAATAAAGTATCAATCCATGATAATCAAAGAATTTGATTTAGCAATGCATTCTAGAGATGAAGATGGCATTTGGAAACCGACATGGAATTGGGGTCAATACCCAGAGATTTACGAACAAGCAAAAACAATGTGGATAGGTATTATTGGATTAGAATATCTTAAATTAATGAAATCTTATCTATACATATAAAAAAAATAGTTCTTATTGAACTATTTTTGTTTTTTCTTAGAATAGAATTTTAATTCTGTACCAGCTTTTAATCTTCGATAATTGAGTTTATGTCTAATGAAAATGAGCAATGCCAATAATGTAATGATGACACAATCCATAATACGCGTTGGTTTGTTGTATAAACTATCACTTATAAAAATTCGAATTCCAAAATAAATGAGTGCTGCAGAAGCAGCAGTTGTTGAAGCCAAGGAAACAAATCTTGTTTTAAGGAAAACAAGTAAAAAAACAATAATTACTCCTAAAGCTACAAATGGTTCAATAGCAAAGATCATACCACAAGAGGTTGCAACAGCTTTTCCACCTTTAAAATTGATATAAATAGGAAAGACGTGTCCCAAAACAGCAGCAGCACCATAAACGCTTGAAATATTGATGTTATATGAGCTGACGAGATATAAACTTTGATCACCTGTCGCTCTACCAATAATATAGACAATAAGAATTACAAGTGCTCCTTTGAGTCCATCAAATATAAATGCAAAGATACCATATCTAAATCCTAAAACACGTACAGCATTGGTTGCACCAGTATTTTTAGAGCCATGCTCTCTTATATCAATATTCTTAAATACTTTCCCGATAATCAACCCACTTGGAATTGAACCTAAAAAGTATGATAAAATCATTAATAAACTTATCCAAACATACGTCATTTTATCACCTCGTTACCTAATCATTATATCACGTGTTTTTTGATTGTCAAATGAAAAAATAAAACATAATCAAACATTGTAGTTGACCATATTTTTTGGTATAATAGAGTCATAAAATTAAGTTGGTGAGCATGTGAATAAGACAAATAAAATTTATGATGAAAAATCGATTCAAATTCTGGAAGGTTTAGAAGCAGTTCGAAAACGTCCAGGAATGTATATTGGATCGACAGATGCTAAAGGACTTCATCACCTTGTCTGGGAAATCGTTGATAATGCAATTGACGAATCATTATCTGGATTTGGTAATGAAATCACTTTAACAATAAAAGCTGATAACAGCATTGAGGTTTCTGATAGTGGTCGTGGTATGCCATATAAAATGCATACTTCAGGACGACCTACAACAGAAATCATTTTTACTGTTTTACATGCTGGAGGAAAGTTTTCTGATACTGACGGATACAAAGTATCCGGGGGTCTACACGGTGTAGGTTCTTCAGTAGTTAATGCATTAAGTTTATTTTTAGAAGTTACAATTTATCGTGATCAAGGCATTTGGAGACAACGTTTTTCGGATGGTGGTTCAAGAATTACATCAATTGAAAAAATTGGGGAAACAAAAAAAACTGGAACAACTGTCTGGTTTAAACCAGATCCAAAAATATTTTCAACGACATTATTCCAATACGATATGATTAAAGAACGATTAAGAGAAGCTGCTTTTTTAATTAAAGGATTGAAAATTAATCTCATTGATCAAAGAAAACCACAAAGGGAGTCATTTCGCTACGATGATGGTATTAAAGCATACATTGAGTTCTTAAATAAAGAGAAAACAGGACTTCATGACACATATTTAATCACTTCAGAATATCAATTACAAGCAAAAAAGAAAAAGAAGATTGAAGTTGAAATAGCTTATCAATTTACAACGAGTTATCAAGAAGCAATCCTATCTTTCGTAAATAATGTGAGAACAAAAGATGGTGGAACACATGAAATTGGTTTCAAATCAGCTTTAACGAGAGCATTAAATGATTATGCACGTAAATATTCTATCCTAAAAGATAAAGATAATAATTTAGATGGTTCGGATATTCGAGAAGGATTAACAGCCGTTATTTCACTTCGAATTCCAGAAGAAGTTCTTGAGTTTGAAGGACAAACAAAAGGTAAGTTAGGAACTCCAGAAGCAAGAAATGCGACTGATTCTGTTGTCTATGAAAATGTAACAACTTATCTTGAAGAAAACAAACAAACAGCAAGTTTGATTATCAATCGTTCTTTATTTGCTCAAAAAGCAAGAGATGCAGCAAGAAAAGCACGTGATGAAGCAAGAAATGGTAAATCAAAACAGAAAAAGGAAATGTCTTTAAGTGGTAAACTTACACCTGCTCAAGGTAAAGATAAATCGGTTAATGAACTCTTTTTAGTCGAAGGAGATTCTGCAGGTGGTTCTGCTAAGCAAGGCAGAAATAGACGATTCCAAGCTATCCTACCACTACGTGGTAAAGTAATTAATACGGAAAGATCTTCTATTGAAGCAATTCTTAGAAATGAAGAAATTAGTACTGTTATTTATACAATTGGTGCTGATTTTGGTGCTGATTTCGATATTAAAAAATGTAATTATAACAAAGTTATTATTATGACAGATGCTGATACTGATGGTGCGCATATTCAAATCTTACTTTTAACATTCTTCTTTAGATATATGAGACAATTAATTGAAGAAGGAAGATTATATCTCGCTCAACCACCTCTATATAAACTTTCTAGAAAACGTGGTAAGAAAGAAGAGATTTTTTATGCATGGAGTGATGAAGAATTAAAGGCACTAATTGATGAGAATCCTTATACTCTACAACGATATAAAGGATTAGGTGAAATGAATGCGATTCAGCTTTGGGATACAACGATGGATCCTCAAACACGTTCGTTAATCCAAGTTAAAATTGATGATTTTAGTGCGTCTGATAAGAGAATCTCTATCCTTATGGGTGATGACGTTGCACCAAGAAGAGCATGGATTGAAGCGAATGTAGATTTTGAAGTCAGTGATGATTTCGATCTTGATCAGGGGGTGGAATAATGTCAATCAGTAAAGATCTCGATAAATTTATCGAAAAAGTGATTGAATCATCCTTAGAAGATATCGTTTCAGAAAGGTTTGCTCGTTATTCAAAATATATTATCCAAGATCGTGCTTTACCAGATGCAAGAGACGGGCTTAAGCCTGTACAAAGAAGAATCTTGTATGCGATGCAACAAATGGGTATGCTTCATAATAAGCCTTATAAGAAATGTGCAAGAATTGCTGGAGAAGTTATGGGTAAATATCACCCACATGGTGATTCATCCATTTATGAGGCAATGGTTCGGTTAAGCCAAGATTTCAAAATGCGAGTTCCTTTGATCGATATGCATGGGAATAATGGTTCTATTGATGGCGACAGTGCAGCAGCGATGCGTTATACAGAAGCGAGATTATCTAGAGCTGCTGAAGCTTTACTTTCAGATATCGATAAAAGAACTGTACCTTTTGTTCCTAATTTTGATGATGAAGAACTTGAACCAGTTGTCCTACCAGCAAAATTTCCTAATTTACTCGTTAATGGAGCAACAGGAATAAGTGCTGGATATGCAACAAAGATTCCTCCACATAATTTAAAGGAAGTTGTTACTGCAACAATTGCCTATCTTAATAATGAAAATATTACAATTTCAGAAATCGTTGAAATTATTAAAGGACCTGATTTTCCAACAGGTGGTATTGTCCAAGGACATGCTGGTATTTTAAGTGCACTAGAAACAGGCGCAGGCAAAGTTGTCATACGTGCAAAAACTTTCGTTGAAGAAGTTTCCAAGAGTCAGGATCGAATCATCGTTTCTGAAGTTCCTTATGAAGTGAATAAAGCTGATCTTGTGAAATCAATTGACATGCTAAGAATTGATAAAAAGATTGATGATATCCTAGAAATCAGAGATGAATCAGATAAAGAGGGCATGAGAATCGCAATTGATTTAAAAAAAGGAGCAGATGCTCAATTTTTGCTCAACTACCTCTTTAAATCAACTGATTTGCAGGTAGCTTATAATTATAATATGGTTGCTATTCTTAATCATCGTCCTTTACAAGTTGGTGTTATACCTATTTTAAAAGCATATGTTGATCATCAAAAAGATGTTATTACTAACAGATCTAATTACGAATTAGCAAAAGCAAATAAGAGACAACATATCGTTTACGGATTGATAAAAATGGTTTCTGTTGTCGGTGAAATCATTAAAATCATTAGAAATTCACAAAATAAACAAAATGCTAAAGAAAATATTATGACAGCTTTTGATTTTTCAGAACTACAGGCAGAAGCTATTGTGACTTTACAACTCTATCGTTTATCTAATACAGATATTCTTGCTTTACAAAACGAAAGTGATGGCTTAACTGGGCGAATTAAGGAATTAGAACATATCTTGTCTAGTGAACATGCCTTAAGAAAAATCATCAGAAAAGAATTGATTGAAGTTTCTGATTTATTAGGTGAAGATAGAAAATCAGAAATTGAAGCTGAAATCGAAAATATCAAAATTGATCATAAAGACTTGATTAGTGATGAAAAAGTGATTATTGGTATTACCAAGGAAGGGTATATCAAACGTGCGAGTACAAGAAGCTATCAAGCTTCACAGACCGCGGGACTTAAAACAGATGATGCATTAATCTTTGAACGTGAAGTGAATACGCTTGATACATTACTTATCTTTACAAATCTAGGAAATTTCATTTTCCTACCTGTCTACAAGATTGATGAACAAAAATGGAAGGATTTAGGAATCTATATCAATAATATCGTACCTGTTGATCGAAATGAGCGTATTATTAAAACTTTATCCATTTCAAATTTCAGTACTGGACAAATTGTTCTTTTAGCAACCGCTCAGGGCATGATGAAACAAACGAAGTTAAGTGACTTTGAAGTTTCTCGCTATAATAAACCCATGAAGGCGATGCGATTATCAGAAAATGATGAACTTGTTTGTGTTGATATCAATGAAAGAACAAACATTCTATCAATATCTAAAAATGGTTATGCACTCAGATTCAGATCTGTTGAACTTCCAATGTATGGACTTCAAGCTGGTGGTGTCAGAAGCATGAGTGTTGCAGCAAAAGATGAATTAGTAGCTGCATTATTTGTAAGTCCAAATGATGAATTTATCATGTTGACTTCAAGAGGTCATGTCATCAAGGATATTGTTGAAGAATTACCTATATATAACAGAAATCGACGAGGTATTTTAGTTATTGATCACCAAAAGACAAATCCTCATTATGCTGTTTCGGCTTCCGGATTATCTAAACAACAGCAAAAAGAAGATGCGAATGTAATTATCGTAACTGAAAAAGGATCCATTAAAACAGTCGTTTCAGAATTAAAGTATTCAGGTAATAAGTTTGGTAAAAAAATATTTGATGAGTCTGAACTTGGCAGAGGTTATAGCATTGAAATAGAAAATGCTAAAGAAGAAATCATTGAAGAAAGAGTGACAGAAAGGTTATTGAAGAAAAAAATCAAACCTATCTTAGATCCAATCGATATTTTAAAAGAAGAAGAAGTTATTACGAAAGACAATAAAAAAATACATTTAAATAGATTCGATCTATTTGATGAGGACGAATAAGGAGAAAATACAATATGAAACTAAATATTGACGGTATTGACAAAATATATGAAAATCCAAAAGCATTAAAAGATATTTCAATAGAACTAAAAATTACCGATACATTGGCTGCATTAGTCAATGGAAGATTGAGAGAATTAAGCTATATCCCTTCTAAGGATGCAAAAATATCATTTTTGAAATATAATCATAGTGATGCCATTAAAATTTACGAATCAACTTTAAGATATATCATTGCGATGGCAATAAAAAGATTATATCCAACAGCTAAAGTTCGTTTCAACTATAGTATTTCAAGATCGATTTTAGGCGTTTTTGAATACTTCGATGGTGTCGTTAATCATGAAGTAATCGGTGCAATTACTAAGGAAGTTCAATCAATCATTGATCAAGATTATCAAATCAAACGTAGACGTGTTTCTATTGATGCTGCAACTAAACTGTATACCGAATTAGATATGCCCGGTAAAGTTGCTATATTAAAGTATAGAGCTGAAGATTATGTCAACCTTTATGAATGTAGTGGATATATTAATTATATGTTTGGATATATGTTACCTTCTACTGGTTATTTAAGAGATTTTAACATGTTTTTATATCATCCTGGTTTTATTATTCAATATCCAAGAGCAGAGTTTAATGGACAAATTCCTCCATTTTCAGATGAACCGAGATTTGGAATGGCGCTTAAAGAAGCAGCAAAATGGGGTAAGGTTATCAATGGTAGCACAATTCCTCTAATTAATGAATATGCAAAAGATTATAACTCAGCTGTTGACTTTGTCAACATTTGTGAAACGAAACATGCTCATATGCTTAATGATTTAGGAAACCAAATTCAAAGTAACATTGATAGTATCAGATTGATAGCAATCGCCGGTCCTTCATCTTCTGGTAAAACAACTTTTTCAAATCGTTTGAGAATCGAATTGATGAGTAGAGGTATTACCCCTGTTATGATTTCTATCGATGATTACTATATGGGTAAAGATGTTGCACCAAAAAATGATGACGGGACACCTGATTTAGAACATGTTGATGCATTAGACGTTGAATTGTTTAATCATGATATGCTCAGCCTCATTCAAGGTCAAGAAGTCATACTACCCCACTTCAATTTCATAACTGGAATGCGTGAAGCTGGGCGAAAAATCAGTTTGAAGGATGAGACACCTATTATTATTGAAGGTATCCATGCGTTAAATGAAAAATTAACTAGAAGCATTCAAAAACATCAAAAATTCAATATCTATATTTCCCCACAAACTCAACTTCATATTGATAACCATAATCCAATCAGTATTACTGAATTGAGATTGCTCAGAAGAATAGTTAGAGATCAAAAATATCGTAACTCTTCAGCAATCGTCACGATGAATATGTGGCCATCGGTTAGAAGAGGAGAATTCAAATGGATTTATCCAACTCAAAAAGAAGCTAATTTTGTTTTTAATTCAGAATTAACTTATGAGTTCGCAGTTTTAAAGAAACATGCAGTTAAGCAACTACAAGCGATTCCAAGTGATAATGAACACTTCATTACTGCAAATAGAATCCTTAAGTTTCTTAAGTATTTTAAAGATATCGATGATGATATTGTTCCATGTAACTCTTTGTTACGCGAATTTATCGGAGGCAGTAGTTTCAGACTCTAAGAAGGGATTGATCACATGAAGGCATTAGCAAATATGGAGCGTATTCAAATCTCAAATGAAGTGATGTTACTTTTATTATCTTTGTACGAGTCAAAAGGTAAGTCATTTTACTATGATGATTTGTTTAGTCGTGATCTCGCAATGTTCGAGAAAAAGACGATGGAAAATAATTTGATAGCGCTCGCTCATTATCTCGATCTGAAGATGACAGATGCTAGAATTAAGCTTTTTGCAAAAAAACCAATGTCAGCGCGGACAAAAGACGAGTATTTACTTACAAATTTAAAAACAGCTTTAAATCAACTTCATAAAAGACCCGAATCCTTTGAATTATTAGTTAATGAGGTCGGAAATCTAATAAAACTCTTATCAAAGAATACTGACTTAATTCAATTTGCATCCTATGAAAAGCAAGAAGAAGGTATGTTGAAACTTAAAAGACATTCGAGAAAAGATGATTTAGAACAACTTATTTTACTTTTTGAAAGAAATTTAAAAAGCAAAAAACATGAGTTGGCACAACTAATCTCAAATTTTTACGTTGATTTTTTGAATATGAACATTTTAACAAAACAAAATGAATTGGTTGCGTTAATTTTATTATATGCTTTATTAGCAAAGAACTTTTCAGTATTTAAATATGTCAGTTTTTTCAAATACTTCCTTAAGGAAAAGGAAGGTTGGCATAGTGGAATCGTTACAGCTAATTATTATTGGTCATCTGGATTTGCACAGACCGATATGATATCAAGAATGTTAGTTAATCTCTTATTAAAAGCTTATGATGAAATTGATGATAAAGCACATGAATATGTTTTTGAAAAAGATTTGAATAAATCAAATAATATTGAAAATAGTATTATGAAACTTAATGAAATATTTACAAAAGAAGATCTTCGAAAAAGACATCCCAATGTGAGTGATGCTACGATAGATAGAACACTAAAAAGATTAAAATTAGAAGATAAGATTCGTCCCTTAGGTAAGGGCAGAAGTTCTAAATGGCAACGCATCATTTCTGGCAATAAAAAGTATGGCATTGAACAGTTATCTTTATTTAATGATTAAGGGCAATGCCCTTTTTTATTTAGTAAATGTATTTTTAGAAGTATTTCTAAAATCTTTGATATAATGAATAGGGAAATCGGAGGATTATCATGGATATAAAATTAATTAAGAAATTAAGAGAAACTACAGGAGCAGGTATGCTCGAATGCAAAAAAGCACTTGAAGCTTCCGAAGGTGACTATGAAATTGCTTTAGTAGCTCTAAATATGAATAGTGAAAAGTTAGATGGTAATATTCGTGTTGCATCTA
This sequence comes from uncultured Mariniplasma sp., assembly GCA_964625435.1. Taxonomy (GTDB): domain Bacteria; phylum Bacillota_I; class Bacilli_A; order Acholeplasmatales; family Acholeplasmataceae; genus Peloplasma. The sequence continues at coordinate 18,052 of CAZVDQ010000010.1, read as the reverse complement.
AAGGATTATGCAGTGTTGTTACACATAATAATCAAGCAATCTTATTTGAAGTGAATGCTGAAACAGATTTTGTTTCAAAAAACGAACATTTCATTAAATTAATCAACACTTTAGGTACTCATTTGATACAAGCTACAGTAACAAATCCATTGACAGCGCTCGAGGTTAATATAGATAGTGATACTGTTTCAACAAAATTACTTCAGACGAGTGCGCTTGTTAAAGAAAATATTGTTCTAAGACGTTTTTATCGCGTTGTTAAGGGAATTAAACAAAGCTTTGGAACTTATATCCATCAGGGTGGAAAAGTTGTTACGCTAGTTATTTTAGGCCAAAAAAATCAGCTGATTGCTGATGGTTTGGCAATGCAAGTTGCTGCAAATTCACCTTTATATTTAGATGCTGCATCAATTGATAATGATACGCTTAATTATGAGAAATTTATGTATGAAAAAAATACTGGAAGTTTCAATGAATTAGAATTTAATAAGCACATTAATGAAATATCATTACTTTCTCAAAGTTATGTCAAAAATCCTGAAATTACAGTAGCAGAACTATTAAATTCAAATCAGCTTAAAGTCATTGATTTCTTTAGATTTGAACTAGGTCAAGGTGTGGAAAACAAGCTAAATTGTAAGCTTGATATTCCTTGTGATGGTTCACAAATTACGGTATCTCCAATCTACTAGCATATCATTAGTTTTTTCTTTAAATAAGACTATACTTAAAGTAAAGAGTGATCTGAATGAATATTAAAAAAAATGTTAGGTACAGTAGATCAATATATCCGCTTATTCCTAGCAATAGTCTTTATTTCATTATCATTTTTCGTCAGTTTATTGTTTTTAATTGGAGCATTAATTGCACTGGTTACAGGTTATATGAAAGTTTGTCCACTATACATGATTTTCGGAATTAAACTTGCAAAATTGAAAAAAAAAAAATAAAAGGCCAGAGGCCTTTTTTTGTGCTTTATTTAAACATTCCAGAATCTAGAATTTTCATCACTTGCTCTATTATACGGTCTAAATCCTTATCAGTTAACGTTTCTCTAAATAGAACTTGTAATCCAACAAAGTTCGAGATACCCATCAATACATATGATAATGTTTCGAGGTCAACATCATCTCTAACTTCTCCAGATTTAACAGCATGATTAAGCTGTCTAGTATAGTCATGAGAGAATGTTTCGTAATACTCTTGAAACAACTCCTTATCGACAAACATCGATTCCCAAATAATTCTATAAGCAAGCGGATCCTGCCATGCAAACTTCAAGAATGCTCTTAGACCAAGACGTTCTTTTTCATAACGTGAGGTTGCGTTAGCGATACCTTCACTAATCGCTTTTCTGATTGATTTTCTATATTTAGCTAATAAATAGGAATATAAAGCAAATTTATCATCGAAATATAGATAAAAAGTGCCAGTAGCAATACCAGCTTTATGAATGATTTCATTAATTGAAGTTGCCTGATATCCATTTTTTGAAAAAAGTTTTTTACCTGTTTCAATAATTTGGTCAAAGGTCTTTTGTCCGTCTATGCGTTTGGGTAGACGATAATTCATTTGGTCCATGTCATCACCTATTAATAGTGTATAACAGAATTACAAAAAAGACAATCAATTTTATATGGATTAAAATTATATAAAATTCTTTTATATTTATATCATCAAAATAATGAATTTACTTCATTTTTTATTTTTCTTATGCTATCCAATCTATTTAGATATAAAAGGTGAATATTTAATTGACAAATATATAATGCTATGATATTATAAAAACGTAACATGAACATTTATTCAACTTAAATATAATCGCTTACAAAATGTTAAATATTACAGTAAAGCCAATTCTATTGTTTTTTATTGTATGTTTTATTATATTCATGATAAATTGAAAACGCTTTTAAGCAGAGGAGAAACGAATGAAAAAAGTATACATAGTTGGAGCTAAAAGAAGTCCTATTGGATCGTTTATGGGTTCATTGTCATCGGTGCATCCAGCAGAGTTTGGTGCTCAAGTTTTAACAAAGTTATTATCTGAGGTTAATATTGAAAAAGATAAGATCGATGAAGTTCTTGTAGGCAATATCTTACCTGCTGGTTTAAAACAGGGATTAGCTCGACAAATCTCGATTAATTCAGGTATTCCTTCATCTGTTCCAGCATATGGTGTCAATATGGTATGTGGAAGTGGTATGAAATCTGTAATGAACGGATATAGCAATATTGCATTAGGTTTACACAATTTAGTAGTTGCTGGTGGCGCTGAATCGATGAGTGGTACACCTTATTTAATTACAAGTCAAGTACGCACAGGTCTTAAAATGGGTGAACAACCTATGAGAGATCATATGCTCTATGATGGATTAACAGATGCTTTTGAAGGTTATCATATGGGTATTACTGCTGAAAACATCGTTGAAAAATATAATTTATCTCGTGAAGAACAAGATGCTTTTGCATGGAATTCACAATTGAAAGCTATGAAAGCTCAAGATGAAGGCAAATTTAAAGATGAAATCATTCCAATCATAATCAAAACACGTAAAAGTGAGATTGTATTTGAAAATGACGAATATATCAACAGAACAACAAGTTTAGAAAAACTATCTCAATTGCGACCAGCATTCAAAAAAGATGGTTCTGTTACTGCTGGAAGTTCATCGGGAATTAATGATGGCGCTAGCTTTGTCATTCTTGCCAGTGAAGATGCTGTAAAGAAATATCATTTACAACCTCTTGCTGAAATTGTAGGTGTTGGTCAAGGTGGAGTTGATCCATCAATTATGGGGTTAGGGCCCACACCTGCAATCAGACAAGCATTACTTCAAGCTGGTATGAAGTTATCTGAAATGGATTTGCTTGAACTTAATGAAGCATTTGCTGCTCAGTCACTTGGTGTAGTTAAGGAACTCGCTCAAGAACATCACGTATCAAAAGAAGAATTACTTGCTAAAACAAATGTTAATGGTGGAGCAATTGCTTTGGGTCATCCTGTTGGAGCAAGTGGTAATAGAATTATTGTTACTTTAATTCATGAAATGTTAAAGCAGCCTAAGGTGAAGTATGGCTTAGCAAGCTTATGTATTGGTGGTGGCATGGGAACTGCTGTCATCTTAAAGAAATTATAAAAGGAGATTATCATGGGTAAATTAGATCATAAAGTTGCTGTCGTTACTGGTGCAGCAAAAGGATTAGGTCAAGCAATGGCACTTGCATTTGCTAAAGAAGGTTGCAAGGTGATTGCTGCGGATATGAGTGAAATCACATATATCGATAAAAATATTTTTGGTTATCAACTAAATGTAACTGATGTTGAAGGTATCAAAGCTTTTTATGACGAAGTGATTGCTAAATTTGGTAAAGTTGATATTTTGGTAAATAACGCTGGTATTACAAGAGATGCAATGACCAGAAAAATGACTGATGATCAATGGAATGCTGTTTTAGATGTCAATTTAAAGGGTGTCTTTAATATGACGCGCTTATTTGGACCTTTAATGGAAGTTAACGGTTACGGGTCAATTATTAATATTTCTTCAGTTGTTGGTGTTTTCGGAAACATTGGACAAGCAAATTATGCTGCAACAAAAGCTGGTGTTATTGGATTGACAATGACATGGGCAAAAGAATTTGCTAGAAAAGGTGCAAATGTTAGAGTTAATGCGATTGCACCAGGTTATATCATGACAGATATTTTAAAGACCATTCCTCAAGATCTTCTTGATGAATTTGCAAAACTAACAATGCTTAAACGTTTAGGTCAACCAGAAGAAATTGCAAATGTTGCTTTATTCTTGGCATCAGATGATGCATCCTATATTACTGGACAAACACTTAACGTCAATGGTGGTATGCGTTTATAAATAACAAGAAAGAAGGTATTCCTATGGGTCAGGTTCAAGTTGGTATCGTTGGAACTGGTATTTATTTACCACAAGGAAGAATGTCAGCTAGAGAAATTAGTGATCTAACCAAAGGCGTATGGAGTGAACAGGCTGTTATCGATAAATTAGGTATACAGAAAAAAACGATACCTGGTAAACTCCCTCAAGACGGCACTCAAGAAATGGGTGCTTTAGCAGCGTTAGACGCTTTAAAGAATACAGGTATTAATCCACTTGACATTCAAGTGATTTTAAGCGTTACTGAAGAATGGAAAGAATATCCTTTAACGACTTCTGCTTTATACATTCAAGATCGAATTGGAGCAACTAATGCATGGGGTATTGATGTTCAAAATCGGTGTTGTACAACTGTATCAGCAATGAAAATTGCAAGAGATATATTAATTGCTGATGATGAAATTAATATCATCATGGTTGTTGGAGGTTATCGTAATGGTGACTTTATCGATTTTGAAGATAAAGATATGTCGATGATGTTTAATTTAGGTGCTGGTGGTGGAGCTATTATTTTAAAGAAAAATTATCCTAAGAATCTTTTATTAGGTTCTCATATGATTGGTGATGGTTCTTTATCTAGAACTGCTGGTGTCGCAATTGGGGGCTTATGCAATCCAATTACGCCAGATAATATTGATGAAGCTAAAAAATCATTAAGATTAATGGATTCTGTGAAGATGAAGAACAGATTAAATGAGGTTTCAATGCCAAATTGGTTTAAATGTATTGATGAAGCTTTGAGAAAATCTCATTTAGAAAGAAAAGATATTGGTTACTTAGATATTTTGCATATCAAACGCTCAGGACATGAATTCATGCTTACGGAGCTTGGATTAGCACCTCATCAATCAATCTACTTGGAAGATTATGGTCATATTGGACAAATCGATCAGATATTGTCATTACATCTTGCTTTAAAATCAGGACAGGTCAAAGATGGCACTGTTATATGTATGTTAGCTGCTGGTATCGGATATGTTTGGGCAGCAAACATCATTAGATGGGGGTAGATTATGACATTACAGTTCTTTTTGACGATTATATTTCAAGGTTTGGCTGGTGCAGCATTTCTCGCTCTTGTTACGATGGCAATTGTATTAATATTTAAAACATCTTTTACGACAAATTTTGCCCAAGGATCAATTGCTACTTTTTCTGCATTTGCAGTAACCTCGATTTTCACTAAATTTTTCTTAGTTAAATTCCCAGATATAAATCCTCTTTTAATGTTGCTCATTTCTATATTCATCGGTATTATCATTGGATTTGTCATTGGATTATTTATTGATATTTTCATTATCAGGAAATCAAGGTATTCAAATGCAATTACAAAACAAATGATTACCATGGGGATTATTTTAGTCATATCAGGTTTATTACCTGTTATTTATGGCATTATTCCACTTGCGACACCAAGACCTTTGACGACAAAAGTCTTTCAGATCAATGTCGGTGGAGATATTCCGCTTTATATATCAGGACATAGCTTAATTTCTATTGTAATTGCAATTATCGTTTTATCCATTTTGTTTGTTGCACTAAAATATACAAAATGGGGATTGGGTGTTCGTGCTACCGCATCTAATGAAACGGTTGCAAGTATGATGGGCGTTAATACTAAATTTATTACAGCAATGAGTTGGGGAATCGCGAGTGGTATAGGTGCTTTAGCCAGTGCATTATATGCGCCAACTATTTATACACTCACACCTGATTTAATGTTCAGTTTACAAATTAATGGATTTTTAGCAGCAATCTTAGGTGGTTTCGCAACTTTTGGTGGACCTATTGCAGCTGCTATAATCATTCCATTTGCTCGTGTTTTAGCATGGCAATTTCTTTCAAATACGTGGGCAAATGCAATTGTATATGTTCTTGTTCTATTATTGATTCTCATCAAGCCAGTAGGTTTATTTGGCAAGAAAACAACAAAGAAGGTGTAGGTCTATGTTACAAGAAAAATATAACGTCAAAAAACAAAACAAGATCCTACAAAATTTCAAAAAATTCAGTAAACATCCACTTTTTGGAATCTTTATTGGTGCATTTTTAATGGTGATGCTACAGGTTCTTGGTAAAACAGGATTAGTACAACCATCAGTAGTTGATTCTCTTGCCAATATTTGGATTTTTATGATTGTGGGATTAGGTTTCACATTGTTACTTGGTTATGCAGGATTGGCATCTTTGGGAACTGCAGGTTTTATTGGAATTGGTTCTTATGTCATCGCGTTTTTCTTAGGTAAATTGGGACTTCCATTCTTTCTAGTATTTCTTTTTGGTATTCTGATTGCCCTCGTTGTTGGAACAATTGTCGGATTCATTTCGCTTAGAATTGAAGGAATGTATCTAGCAATTATAACTCTCGGTTTATCTGAAATACTTGTTGAGTTTTTCAAATTTGCAACTAAGATAACAAACGGTTTAGAAGGATTCCAATTAGAACGATTTGAAATATTGGGCCATCTGATGTTAGAGCATGAAATATACTACATTATTGTCTTTATTCTCATACTTACGATGATTGGAGTTGTTAATCTGGTCAGTAGTCCAACTGGACGAGCGATGTTATCAATCAAGAACTCAACATCAGCTGCACAAGCTATGGGAATTAGTATTTTAAAATATCGTTTAATGACATTTGTTCTATCTACAGTTCTAGCAGTTGTTGGTGGTATGTTATATATGATGTACATGCGATCAACTGAACCAGGTATTTGGAATATCGGATTATCTTTGAATATTCTTGTAGCAATTGTTATTGGTGGTGCAAAATCTATTTGGGGTGTTGGTTTAGGAACATTTTTCATCTTTGCATTTGATGATATTGTTTTAAAAAATATTCCTTTCTTTATCAAGTATGGAAATGCAACCTATATTATTAATGGTGTTTTAATTATCTTAGTAGTTATGTTCTATCCAGGTGGTATTGTTAAACTCTTTAATGACATCATCAGATATATAAAAACCACAGCAAAAAATATAAAGACATCATGGAAGGAGCATAAATATGGCAAAGATGATTAAGCACCAACTCAAAAAGCTCCTTGAACGACAATTATCAAATATTTCATATAAACTAAAAGTGACTGTATCATATGTTCCAATTATTGAAAACAGATTAAACGAAAGAAAAAATAGAAAACTTGAAAATTATCAATTTGAAATGAATAAACAGCTTTATGAAGCTGAATTAGCAACATTTGGTAATCATCAATATGTAGAAGAAATGACTAAAGAAAAAGTTGATCTCTTGAAAGAAAAAACATATTGGCGCAAAAGAGCGGTTCTTACATCATTTAAAAGAGAATATAAGTCTGTTGACAATCAAAATGCCCATCAAAAAGAACTAGATGATTTATTGACAAAAGTTGATCACATCGAAAAAGAACAACTTACTAAACTTAATGGGAAATATGCTTCAAGAAATATGCCTGAGGGACAAATTGAAATCAATTTAAAACTCTTTAGAGAACTGTATATCGATTTGCAGCTCAAATATAATGCGGATGAGATTCAGTTAACTCATGAACTGGAAACCAAGTTAGAGTACATCAAGAAAAAAGCAGAAAACAAAAAACAAAGGTTAAATGCTTCCTACGAACGTAAATCACTTAAACTGAAATCACTTCTTGATGAAATAAAAGATTCTTCAATTGCTGAAGGTGTTGTTATGAGTGACGATTCAATTCTCAAATTAGATAATCTGACGATGCTATTTGGAGGGCTTAGAGCTGTAGATAAATTATCCTTTGAAGTCAAAGAAGGAGAAATATTTGGACTCATCGGTCCAAATGGTGCTGGTAAAACAACTGTATTTAATTGTATTACACAGTTTTACAAATCAAATTCTGGACAAATAATTTATCGCAATAAAGTTAATGACGTGGTTAATTTAGGTCAATATAAAGTACATGATGTCATCAAACAAGGAATTGTTCGTACATTCCAAAATGTTGAATTAATTTGGGAATTATCTATTTTGGATAATTTACTGATTGCAAGTCACACATTATATAAAACTGGATTTTTCGAACATTTAGTTCACACGATGAAATTTAGACGAGAGGAAGAAATTTTAAAAGCTAGAGCAATCAATATTCTTACAAATTTAGGCTTACTAGTATATAAAGATTTTTATCCAATTGGTTTACCTTATGGCACTTTAAAATTAGTTGAACTTGCAAGAACATTAATGACCAATCCAAGATTAATAATTCTCGATGAACCAGCAGCTGGATTAAATGATCAAGAAACAAAAAAATTAGCTGAAACAATCAGAAAGATTCAAAAAGAATATAATTCCACAATTTTCTTAGTGGAACATGATATGGGTCTCGTTATGGAATTATGTGATACAATATGCGCTATCTCATTCGGAAAAATGCTTGCAATTGGAACTGCTCAAGAAATTCAGGCTAACCCTATCGTGCAAGAAGCATATTTAGGGGGTGAGTAATATGGCTATCTTAGAAATTAGGGATTTGATTATTGATTATGGAATCATTCGTGCTGTTAAAGGTATTAATATGGATGTTAATGAAGGCGCAATTGTAGCAATTCTTGGAGCGAACGGTGCTGGTAAAACAACGACTATTCGAAGTATTTCAGGTGTTGTTAAAGTGAAATCAGGTTCTATTAAATTTAATGAAAAGAATATCAACAATATTGATCCATATAAAATTGCTGGTCTTGGTATCATTCAATCCCCAGAAGGGCGTTTGATATTAAATGGTCTTACTGTCGAAGAAAATTTGCTTGTTGGAGCTTATTCACTCAAGCATGGTGAAGTATCTATTTTAGATAGTAATGGAAACAGTATAAAAAAAGTGTTGCATAGAAAGCCACTCATCAATAAATTACTCGAAGATGTCTTTACATACTTTCCAATACTTAAAGAACGTAGAAAACAACAAGCATCCACATTATCTGGTGGTGAGCAACAAATGTTAGCAATTGGAAGAGCTTTAATGGGTAACCCTAAAATCTTATTACTCGATGAACCTTCACTAGGACTTGCACCAATTATTGTTAGAGACATATTTAACATCCTGAAACGCATAAAAGAGGAAGGTAGAACAATATTAATTGTTGAACAAAATGCCTTTCAAACATTGAAAATCGCTGATTACGCTTATGTCTTGGAATTAGGAAAGATTATATCCGAAGGCACAGGTGAAAAATTACTCAACGATGATCAACTCATCAATGCATATTTAGGTTCACAACATTAGGTTTTAATTGTTTCTTAGAAACATAAAAATATTAATTGCTTAGATGCAATAGAAAAAGGAGAAATTTTATGAAAAGAATTGTAGCATTAATCGTTGTATTACTTGCCTCATTCGTTTTAGTAGCATGTGGTGAAACGGCGGTCACATTAGATCGTCTTACAGTTACACCACCTACGAAAGTCGAATATACAGTAGGTGATAATTTTGATGCAGCAGGTATGGTTGTCAAAGCATTCTATACCGATGGTACTGATGTAACACTTACAGCAAGTGATTATACTCTATCTGGTTTCAGTTCAACTGCAGCTGGGTTAGTTACAATCACTGTCACTTATGAAGATAGCACTTTTACATTTGGTGTTGCTGTATTTGACCCGGAAGCTCCAGAAGTCGCTCAAAGCTTAAAAGTATTGAGTTTACCAACTCAACAAATATTTAGTTTAAGTGATGAATTGGATACAACTGGATTAGTTGTAGAAGTTACTTATAGCACTGGAAGAAAAGCAAACTTAACTTCAGCAGATTACACATTATCAGGTTTCTTACCTGGTGTTGTCGGTGATTACGATGTTGTCGTATTGTTTGGTGGTGTTCAAACAACATTCCCAACTCAAGTTCGTGCAATACTTGTTCAAGGTGTGACTGCAACAACAATTACAGTTGGTAATACTGCTGTTATTGCGGGACCTTGGGCGTTTGTAGGATTACCATTCACATATGGTATGCGTGCAGCTTTTGAAGAATTTAATGAGGCAGGTGGCGTCAATGGCCGTACAATCGAATATATCAATAAAGATGATGGATTTGATGGTACTACAGGTTTAATTAATACAAGAGCTTTAATACAAGAAGATAAAGTCTTTGCATTAGTAGGTCATTTTGGTACACCAACAATTAACTCAACTTTGGGTCTAATCCGCGAAGTTGGTATTCCTATGGTTTATGCAGCTACCGGCACTAACGTATTATATAGCGAATATGCTCCACTTGATCCAGTTATGCCAGTTCAACCTATTTATTTAACTGATGGTAGAATTATGACAGCACGTGCAATTAAAGAAGCTGTTTACGGAACAAATGGCGATCAAGCACTTCCTGCAAATGCAAAAATTGGTGTCTTGTACACGACATCAGCTGATGGTATTTCAATTAAAGCTGGTATTGATGCAGAATCAAGAACACTTGGCATGAAAGATAATTTCTTATACGCATCCTTCTCAGCAACAGGTACTGCAGAATTGACAGCTGCTTTAGAAGTTTTCCGTACTCAAGGTGTTTCTGCAGTCATTATTGCAAGTAATCAAGTATCATTTCTAGCTGCTATTGAAACAATGAATTCAATTAGTTTAAGCGTTCCAGTCTTTACATCATATGTAAATGCTGATCCAACAGCAGTTAATCCTTTAACTGATTATGATTTTGATATCTTTACAAATGCATGGGTTGATGTAACTTCAACTGAAGGTGCTGCAGCTGCTGGTACTTACATCACGGCAATTACAAATGCAAGCTTCTTAACAGCTGATGAAATCTTAGCAATGTATACAAATGCATTCGCTACTGCTGGTTATATCGCAGCAAAGGTATTTATTGAAGGTATTGAACGTGTTGGTACAGGAGAATTAACTTGGGAAACATTAATTAAAGCTCTTGAATCAACTCCTATTGATATTCCTATGGGAAGCCAAGTAGATTTTGGTAATGGCATGCGTCATGGTATTGCATCAATGTCATTACTACAGTATACTGTAGTTATTGGTGATAATCCTGCAACTGCTGATGTTGTTGAAACTAATTTTAGATCTGCTTCTTTTGTTAAAATATTTGATACACAATCATTAGAAGAAATTAGAGAATAGTATATAATTTAGGTAGGGGAGAGAGAAATCTCCCCTCATCCTAATCAAAAAAGAGGTCACAAAAATGAAAACACCCAAAATGATTACTGCTCTTGAAGCAAACCAACTGGTCAAAAATAACGATATCATTGTTATTGGTATGGCTGCATCTGAGCCTAGACTATTTTTAAAGGATTTACATTTACGTGCAAATGAATTAAAAGGTGTGCGTGTAACAAACTGTTTACCATTTGAAAATGCTGAATTTTTTATAAATCCAATTTATAAATCATCATTTTCAGTTGATAGCTGGTTCTATGGACCTTCATTAAGAAAGGCTTCAGAAAACGGCAACATCAGCTTTATTCCTAATCACTTACATCTAGCTGGTCGTAAGCGTTTTGAGCATGCTAAACCAAATATCTTCATTGGAGCAGCAACTCCACCCGACAAACACGGATACATTTCTTTATCACTATCAAATGTTTACGAAAAGGAAGCAATCGAGCTTGCTGATACTGTTATTTTAGAAATCAATCCTAATTTTCCTAGAACGTTAGGAGATTTAGAAGTTCATATTAGTGAAGTTGATTATTTAATTGAAGCGAATTATCCAGCACCAACACTTCCTGATGCGATTCCTAATGAAAAAGATATTAAGATTGGAAAATATATTGCTGATCAAATTAAAGACGGTTCATGTTTACAATTAGGCATCGGTGGTATCCCTAATGCAGTTGCACAGCAATTATTACATAAAAAAGATTTAGGTATCCATACTGAAATGCTCACAACTGGTTTTATGCATTTAATTAAGTCAGGTGCTGCAAATGGAAAAAAGAAAAATACACATGTAGGTAAACATGTGTGCTGTTTTGCTTTAGGTACACAAGAGCTCTATGACTTTATCGATAATAATCCTAGTGTTCAAGTTTTAAATGGCCATTACGTTAATGATCCACATATCATTGGTTTAAATGATAATCAAGTTTCTATTAATACAACGATTGAAGTTGACTTAACTGGACAATGTGCATCTGAATCCATTGGTTACAAGCAATTTTCAGGAACTGGTGGACAAGTTGATACTGCAGTTGGTGCTCAAAACTCCAAAGGCGGAAAGAGTTTCATTACGCTTTACTCAACAACTTTTGTTAGAAATCATGAAACAGGAGAAAAAGAAGAAATCTCTAAAATTGTTCCTTTCTTGAAACCTGGTGCTGCAGTTACTTTATCTCGTTCAGATGTGGATTATCTTGTCACAGAATATGGCTGTGTTTGCTTAAGAGGAACATCAGTGATGGAACGTGTTAAATTGTTAATTAGTATTGCTCATCCTAAATTTAGAGATGAACTTAGAGCTGAAGCAATCAAATTAGGATATATAGGTGCTTAATATGTCAAACTTTAGTTATAAAGGAAGAAATATATACTATGAGGTTCAAGGTGAAGGCAAGCCCATATTAATTTTAAATGGTATTATGATGTCTACGAAAAGCTGGGAACCTTTTATTAAATCGTTTACAGAAAGAAATCAATTGATTCGCGTTGATTTTATTGATCAAGGTCAATCCGATAAATTGGAAAATAGTGCGTATACCTTAGATTTACAAGTTGATGTCTTAGAGACCCTTGTAAAACATTTAGGGATACATAAAGTGAACATCGTTGGTATTTCTTATGGTGGCGAGGTTGCAACTATGTTTGCAATTAAATTTCCATACTTGGTTGATCGAATAGTTTTATTTAATACAACTCCTTATACATCACCTTGGCTCGCAGAAATAGGACATCAATGGAATGCAATTGGTAAAACTAGAGATGGATATACATACTATAAAGCAACGATTCCTGTTATCTATTCACCAAGTTATTTTGAAGCACGTCTTGATTGGATGAAAAATAGAGAAAAAATATTAATCCCGATTTTCTCAAATCCAGTATTTTTGGATGCTATGGAAAGATTAACCAATAGTGCAGAATCTTATGATGTCAGAAAAGACTTAGATAAGATTACTGCGCCTACTTTAATCGTAGCTGCTGATGAAGATGCGCTGACACCTATAGCAAATCAAGTTGACTTGCATCACAGCATCAAAAATTCTGAATTCGTCATTTTACCTGGTGTCGGACATGCTTCGATGTACGAAAGACCTTTGTTGTTTGTATCATTAGTTTTGGGCTTTATTAACACGCTTGAAACTGAGTATAAAGTATAGAAAGAGGTATAAAGGATGGAAAAGAAAAAACTAACCTTAAAGAATGGTGAAAACATTTTTTACATTGAGCAGGGTGAAGGTGACAAAACCTTGATTTTGATTCATGGTAACTTTTCTTCAAGTTTGCATTTTACACCGCTGCTTGACAGACTACCTAAAAACATTAAAGTCTTAGCACCCGATATGAGAGGATTTGGAGATTCAAGTTATTTTAGAAGAATTAACACTTTAGCTGACTTAGCATCTGACATCCATATGTTTATGGATGCTAAAGGAATCACAAAAGCTGATGTCGTTGGATGGTCACTCGGTGGTGGAGTTGCTTTAGAGCTTGCTGCTAATTATCCCAAAAATGTTGAAAAATTAATTTTAATCAATTCAACGACGCATCGTGGATATCCAGTTTTTAAGAAAAATGAAAATGGACAACCCCTCATTGGACAAGCTTATGAATCAGCTGATGCTCTAAGTAAAGATCCTATTCAAGTTATTCCATTATTGACAGCACAAGTAACAAAAAATTTTGCTGTGATGAGTTATATCTTTGCTGCAACAATCTATACAGTGAATAAACCTAGTGAAGAAGATAATAAACTTTGGATCGATGAATCACTTAAACAAAAGAATTTAGTTGATGCAGATTGGGCACTCGCAAATTTCAATATGTCAGATATCCACAACTTCTATAATGCTGGTACACAAAATATTAACCGGATCAAATGTCCAGTTCTTCATATCTGGGGTACAAAAGATATTGTAGTTCCTGAGTATATGGTCAAAGAAAATATTAAAGCTCTAGAAAAAAATTCTAAATACATTGTTTATGAAAACTGTGGACATTCTCCACTTGTTGATGTACCTGATCAACTCACAAAAGATATCCTTGAATTCATCAATTAACAAAGGGCTATAGCCCTTTTTAATTTATATACAGTTCAAGATTCATCCTATTCGTACAATTCGCTAGACTCGAATTTTCCACATATTCCTCTCTTTTACTCAAAGTAATAAAATCTTAAGAATTTGGTAGTTGTTTTAGGGTTACTAAAATAAGAATAAATTGTATAATAGGTGTATAGAGTTGAAGTACACTTGAAGAACTTTGTACTCATTTTGATTAGGATATAACGCATCATTGTTAGGAGATGAGAGTCATGAGTATTATAATTTGGATCATTTTATTGTTAGTATCATTTATGTCAGTTATTTTAATGATTAATTTACAATCAATAAAAAAATTTAAGAAGTATATGTATTTTAGGTACTTGAGTTATGTTTTGATAGCATGGACAATTGTAACTATTTTAAGAGTCGTTGCTATAGAACCATTTTTCATCTATCATCTGACGTTTATGATCTATCCTATTGTATTTTTAACAACAGTTTTCCTCTATTTAACAGTTAAGATTTATCTTGGAAATAAGATTAATAAATATTTGAAAATCTTGCTTATTGTATTTTTCGCAATTGATCTTGGATTATCACTAACCAATTCATTCCATCATTTGTTATTAGATATTAATTATGATAGTGCAATTACCACTGTAGCTTTTAATACAGCCTCAATTGGAATTTTCTTTTATGTACATACATTAGCATGTTATATATTATTATTTCTAGGATTGTATGAATTACTGATAGTGTTTATTTCAAATTTCAAACGGGATAGAGATGTCTATCCATTCCTCTTACTATCGTCGAGTATTGTTGCTGGGGTTGTTATGAATATTATTCATATTTTCTTTTATTCATTTACAATTGATCCAACCTATATTTTCATTATTATTGTAGCAACTATCTTGTTAAATATTTTTAAAAACAGAGACTTAAATTTAATTATAGATGCCAATGGAAATAAAGATATATTGAAACGTATTAGAGAGATGTACATCATCTCGGACCATAAAGGAATGGTTGTTGATTGTTCAGAAAATATAAAGCTAAAATGCGATCATTTTTTAGATCAAAATCCAACACTTACGGAAGTTAAAAAAGAACTTGAAAAATCATCAGTGCTGTACACTTCAGATAGTCAACTTCCTGATGAATTTGATTCTTCAAAACGATATTATCATGTTAAAGAGCAACGTATTAAAATGTCACATTTTCTTTATTTCGGAAGAATTACATTGCTCTACGATGAAACCTCTGATATTAAATTAATTAGTGAAATGGATCGTATCATGTCCTATGATTTAATGACAGGATTATTTAATAGAAATTATTTTGAAAGTCAGATACCTATTTTGGAAAGTGAAGCAATACATTTCGGTTTAATCATATTTGATGTTGATGGTTTAAAATTACATAATGATTACTTGGGTCACAAATCAGGTGATGAACTATTAATTAATTTTTCAAATATAATGTTAAGAGAATGCAATAGCTATGAGGGTCTTACACCAATTCGTTTGGGTGGAGATGAGTTCTTGATTATCTCACGAAACGGAGATAAGGATTTCCTCAATCAAATAGCTTTAGAATTAACTGAGAATGGTAAGAGTACTGAACCAGTAGAGAACATCAGTTTCTCTTTTGGAATCGCTACAAGAACAAGAAGTAATATTAAATTTTCAACTGTACTTAAAGAAGCAGATGCAAATCTATATGTCATGAAAGAAAGTAGAAAAGCTGCTAAAGTAAATATGGAAGAACATTTTAAATCATTAGAGAAAAACAAATAAGTATAGTTGGTAGATAAAAAAGATTAGATGATTGCTAAAGAAAATACTGATTATTGTCTCAGTATTTTTTATTAGAAAAAATAGTTCCAAAAATGTATGTTTAGTATATGTAAACATTTTAGTTAATTTCATCATTCTAAAAAATTGATGAGATGAGTGAAAATAGTGATAAAATAAAACTGTAGGAAAAAGAAATAGCAAAAAAATATTTAACAAAGAAATGTAGAAGAAGCAGAGAGTGAAATAGGAAGCAAAATTAAAATGCAGAATTGGATATTATTAGAATGTTTCTATGTTGGGTTGAAACTTATGAAAATCATTTAATCATATATATAAGCAGCATTCTAGAAAGCATTATTATTTTAAAGATTTTGCTTTTTATAAATATTTCTAAATATCGTAAATTTTCGTTTGTAAGAAAAATGTTAAGATCTACAAAATTTGAGATAATTGGTAAGCGAGTAAAAGTGAAGTAATGAAATGATTGGTAATTAGGATAAGCTGAAATAGTGTTAAGAAACTGTGACTACAATTTGATATTGAAATACATAAGCAATATAGAGGTGCATCTAAATTTTTAAAATTTATCAACTCAAGTCACAATGAAAAAAAGTACAACTACAAAAATTACTAACGAGCCAACCATTCAATAATCGATAATTTTAACGTCAGGAATTAAGACATACCTAGAGAGCAAAAGAAGAAGAACTTACAGCTGGAATTCGAAATTTCTTCACCCCACCTATTTTGGTCAAAATACGTTATTTCAGGCTCTGAGCCGTTGAAATGGGTAATAATCCATCAAACAATAGTTCACACGCTCATAATGTACTCTCCACTTTTGTTATTATACTCATTTAGAATTTGTTGTGGTGTTTAATATGAGTAGAAGACTCTAAATATGCATATAATCATAATAATGCAAAAGATATTAATATGATTAAATTGATTGAATTATCTTTTTATATTTATTATTTGTTCTTATAATGTATATTATGTCAACCATATGTTATTGCTATTACTGTGCGGTTAAAGTGTTTAGTGTGGATAAGTTGGTTATGTGGATATGTATAAACTTCGGCTTCTTATGCGGTTATAACGTGTGAACTATCGAAAATCGACAAATACTAAACTTATATTTCTCATACTCTAAAAAATGGGTAATATGATACAATATAATTGGTGATTATATGAAAAATAAAACAGTTTTGATCATTTTTACAGGTGGTACCATATCTATGCAGCGTCAAGACTCTTCAAACAAGACTGATATGACTGATAATCAAAGTCTCTTATTAGAGAATATTAAATCCGAGGTATTGGGTGTTGATCTTAGATCACATCAATTTTCTTTAAAACCATCACCCTCAGTAACTCCAAGTGATATGTTTGAATTGTCACAATTGACTGATTCATATATAGACGATCCATCTATTGATGGCGTTGTTATCACACACGGAACTGATACTCTTGAGGAGAGTGCTTACTTCTTAGACCTCTATTTGGAAACAAGAAAACCAGTCGTTTTTACCGGTTCAATGCGTAGTTTCTCAGAGCTTGGTTATGATGGATTAAGTAATTTGGTTTCCTCAATTCGTGTCGCCTCTTCTAACGAATCCATAGGAAAAGGCGTTTTAGTAGTCATGAACGATGAAATCAATGCAGCCTCTGAAATCACTAAAACACACACATTAGCACTTGATACCTTCAAGTCGATGGAATTCGGACCTATCGGAATTGTTGATGAAGAGAACGTTTTATACTATCATGTCGCCCATCATAAACTGATATCTTTGAAACCAAAACAGTTCAATAAGCAAGTAGAAATTGTGAAAGCTTATTCAGGTTCAAGTTCACAAATACTAAACTTACTTATAGAGCATGATGTCAAAGGAATTGTAATTGAAGCGTTAGGACGTGGTAACGTTCCACCAGATATGATTGATGGTATCAAAAATGCAATTAACAAAAATATACCAGTTGTTCTCACATCACGTTGTCCAATGGGTCGAGTTCTAGATACATACGGTTATGTTGGTGGTGGACATCATCTTAAAGAGCTTGGAGTTATTTTTGCTGAAAACTTAAGTAGTCAAAAGGCACGCATTAAATTAATGTTTGCAATTAACTCATATGACAACAATGAAATGATTAAATCATTTT
>CAZVDQ010000009.1:0-46874 GCA_964625435.1 uncultured Mariniplasma sp. | reverse complement strand
CTGAAATTTTCAAACGCTTTGATGTTGTCTTATATTATCATCTAGGAGAATATAAATTAAGTCGTGTTTTAAAAGTTCACGGTGATCAATTGATTGTATGTGGTGATGCATCAGTACAACTTGAATATATTTATGCAATTTGTGTTTTTGGAATCGTTACATCTTATAAAAATGGAAACCGTAAAATAAGCACCCATAACCGAAAATATCTTAAACAGGTCCGTCTTTGGTCTTTCTTTAGGCCTTTTAGACCCTTTATAATACGTTTATATAAACCCGATTGATTTTACTAATCAAAGGCATTCCTTATAAAATACGCTAATAGATGGTAGTTCGTACCATTTTTTATATTATTTGATAGAGTTCCTTCATATCATTTATCGTTTTGAAGGCTTTAAGTCTATCCGGATGTTGATGACCTTTTGTATAAAGAATAATATTACATCCAAGTTCTTTAGCCACTTCCACATCATGAAGTGTGTCACCAATCATGGTAACATCTTTACGATTTATCTTATTTTCAATAATAAAATCCTTTGCTACATCAACCTTGCTTTTAGCATAAACATCTGAAGTTCCTAAGATATCTTTAAATAGATGCTCTATCTTAAAATACTTTAATTGACGATGTAAATTATTAATTTCAGAAGCTGATAACATGATATTGATATATCCTTTTTTTTCATAATGCTCAATCGCTTCAATAACGCCTTCATGTAATCCCAAATCCAAGCTTCTTGGTTGATATCTTTCGATAAATCGATGAGCTAAAACCTTAAAACTCGTTTTTTTAAGGTCATAGACCTTAGCATAATAAGCTTCAACGGGAAAATCAAAAATCATTAAATACTCTTCAAAAGTAACCGTAGGTCTTTCTTCTTCAATTAGCATCTCGTTTAAGATCTCATAACATAGATATGCATCATCTAAAACTGTTCCATTAAAATCCCAAAAAATATATTTCATAGAAACCTCACTTATGATAGGGATGATTTTTCAAAATCATATACCCACGGTAAATTTGTTCCATTAAGATGAGTCTCATCATCTGGTGTGGAAAAGTCATTTTTGAAAATGATATTTGTTCATTGGATCTTTGGGTGACTTGTTCACTTAGTCCATAAGATCCACCAATGATAAATACCAAGTCACCTTGATGATATGTTGATTTTTCATCAATCATTTTTGCAAATCCTTCACTATCAAGCATCTTTCCCTTAATAGCTAATGCAATCACGATATCAGAATCTTCAATTTTACCTAAAATTCTTTCGCCTTCAGTGTCAATACCTTGTATAGATGCCTCATCTGAAACTTCTATCCATTCAAGCTTGACTGGAATTTGTTTTTGATAAAAAGCAATCCCTTGATTAAGATATTTTTGGTTCATTTTTCCAACAACTATAATTTTTATCATAATTTTATACCCGGAAGTCCGTATTGACTTGCATAAAAAATCTCAATCTTTGTAGGATCATCAAAAAATTTTACAATCGATTCTTCAATGTCAAGCTCAGTATTACAATCTTCTGAGATATGAGCTACTACCCATTTAGTCGTTTTATTTTTAACAAATAAATTCATTAGCCATGCCGCATCATCATTAGATAGATGCCCACGTTCACTCATAATTCTTTTTTTAAGTAAAAAGGGACGCGGAGACTGCATCAATTTCGTTGGATGATGATTTGCTTCTAATATATATAAGTCCGCATCACTTAATAATTCATGATAACTTTGATCGACATATCCAGAGTCAGTTAAGACAACCAACTTCTTTACTTGATTATCAAGCACGTAGCCTACAGGTTCAGCTGCATCATGCGATAACATGAAGGGTGAAATATTAATCTCTCCAATTGAAAAAGGTTCATCAGCTTTCACAAAATGGGTTCGTTCAAAAAGCGCAACCACATCAACTGGTAGCGCATCGTAAGTCCCTTTTGTAAGATAAATATCTTCAATTGTTCCATGCTTTAGCAACATCTTTAATCCCATCACATGATCGTGATGTTCGTGTGTAATCAATAAGGTTCTCACGTCATAAAGATTTTCATCGTATGCTAGCATTTTATTTTTCACTTTTTGATAACTAATACCAGCATCAATGAAGATCCTAATATCGCCTACTTTTAAGTAGGCCATATTTCCTTTTGATCCACTGGCCAAAATAAAAACTTCCACAGTATCACCTTCTTTCATGATAACATATAAATATGTGATATTATCAAATAAAATGAAAGTGGTTGCAATACCCCCCGAAAAATGCTATATTATATTTGCTTGTATGAAATACACTGAAGGAGTGAACACAATGAATCAAATGAAAAATTTAAGGAAACTTGCTATATTTGTGCTAATATCTGCTGGTTTGCTTACATTGGCTGCATGTACTAGCAGTGAATCAATACCTTATGGTAGTCTCACCGATGATGTTTACATGACAGTAGGCGGAGTCACAGTAACAGAAAAAGAATTATATAACACATTACGTCTGCAAGGAGCTACGATTTTAGCAACTATGATTGACGAACAAGTCTTTTCAGACCAATTAGCAACAGTTACTCAACTACTCGCTAATGGAGATGAGGATTTGAATGTTTATATGGATGATACGGTCAATAGTGCAATCCATGGAACATCAGATGCCGACGCTCTAAAAGATTTATATGACAATTCTCCAGACAAATTTGTTAGAGATATAGAAAAATATGCTGACTCACTGTACTTGCTAGATAATACACTTAATATATCTCAAGCGATTGCAAGTCTTGAAAATCTTGCGACTACACAAGATAATGCATATAGTGGATACTCAAGTATTCCTCTATTAGTGGAAAGATACGGGTTAAGAGTTGCTCAAAGATATTATGCACAACAACTTCTTAATGATGAAATCTTAGATGAAGAAAGTGATTCTTATATCTCTGATGACGACGTACTTGCTTACTATCAAACAAATATGCTCGACAGATATGATGTCCAAGCATTAGTCGTTAGATTTATTAACTTGAATGAAGCAAATGCTGCTCTATATCAAGAAAGCATTAAAGCCGATTCAAGAGGTTTATGGTATAAAATTCCTGATATCAGAATTCTTCCAGGTGACCCAGATTATATCGATTTAACCGATGAAACCCCACAATCAGGATATAAACATGTTAAAAATATTCTTGATAATCTTGGAATTCTAGATAAATTAGGCGTTGACTATGAAGATCGCGCACTCATAGGTGTCGCTGATTACGAAAATTATTACAAAGCTTATGTCATTAGTACGAATAGAACTGATGGCTTATATGATGAAGCTTTAACTACAGCACAAGTTAAAGATGAATTTGTAGCAATTTATAATATTTTAAATCCAGCTTCACAAGTTGAAGTTTTAATTGACGGTTCAATCGTTGCTATTGCAGGTAGTGAATTTACTTCTACTTATACATACGATGATTTAACTACAATGAACACAAGCTTAAGAAGCCATATCTATACAACCTTACTTTCTGAAGCATCAATGACAGATCCTAATGATACAACTGATGGTAAGCCTTATTCTTCAAGAGTACAAACTTATGGTACATCACGTTATTTAGTTTTCAAACTTGGTGATGATAAAGTTGATCAAGAATTAATTTATAATGCTGATTCAGAAGCATTTATGGATTCACCAGAAGCTACTGCTGCTAAAGCCGATGTTGTTGCTGAATTGACAGATAGTAAATTGAATTCAAATTATGTATCAGGTAAGGTGAATGATTTTTATGCTGAAAGTTCATTAGACATCTATGATCCAGTAGTTCGCACATTCTACGAACAATCTTATGGATATGCTGGAACGACTAAAGATAAATCCGGTGATATTATCGCAACTATTAGTGATATCGAAATTACCGTTGATGATTACTTTGCAAGACTTGAGAAGACTTATGGTATTAACCTTGCATTAGATCTTGCATCAAATAAATTCTTAGATGAAAGTCTGGATTATGTGATTAGTGATGAAGATATGACTAGCTATCAAACACAATTTGAAGATATCATTTCACAATTTTCAGGAGATAATTTTACTTCAAACGGTTATCCAGCAAGCATGGGTAGACAAAACTTCTTACTTCTTGCTTTTGGTTCAACTTCAAATACCGAAGCAATCAATCAACTATTTGTATATCCAAATCTTAGACAACAATATTTAGATGACAGTGAAGCACAATACGATGATGTTTATACGAAGTATGCTCAACTCGCTGAATTACAATATAATAACTTCAAATCAATCAGTACAAGTCACCTTCTCATTTATGTAGATAAGAATGGCGATGGAACTCCTGATGATCCTCAAGAATATCTTGATGCATTAGGTACTGCTGGAGCTACGCAAGTATTAACTGGATTAACAGATCTTGTCCAATTACTTTATTCTAAACTTGGAAATTATACGGGTATGGCAAACGGTTTATCTTCACTTGCTACTGAATTTAATAATTCAGGACGCATCGACCGTGGAAGTGTTACACCTCCATATGATTATCAAATTGAACAAATTTGGGCACAATATCGTCAATTAGGTTTCTATTTGAAATATGAAAGCCTTCCATCAGCAATTACTAATACATCAAACTTTATTACTGGTTCTACTGTTTTAGATGAAGTTTTCTACAATCGCGCAATATCACTTTACGATCAACTTGAAGCAATGATAGATGATGATTCTAAGTTCCCATATTTAGATTTATTTGATAGTGTTATTAATGATGCAGCTTTAGAACAAGTTAAATCAGCATTTGGTTGGCATTTAATTCTTGCCACTTCAGTCGCTGACAAAGCTTCTGCAATGTATGATGCTGCAGAAGATGAAGATGGCAGATATATCAACTCTGATGAAACATTGAATGCTTATAATAGCACATCTGATGCGTTAACTGCAACTCAAGTTGAATATTATATCACTGAACAAAAGACTGATGAAGGTGTTGTTCTTCCACCGGTTGTTCAAAAAGCAATTGATAGTTATTTAACACCAGTTCTCTCGCGTTATGGTAATCAATATATGCAACGTGAACTTGTCTTCAAATTATTAGAAGACTGTGTATTCGCAAATACAGATGATAAAGATAGATTTGACACAATCCGTGAAATTAACAGACGTCAATTTTTTGACTACTCATTATCACTAACCGGTTACTTCGATCAAAATTATAACAACCAATATGGTTCATGGTTTGATATTCTAGAAGGTTAAAAACATTAACAAAAAGGACTAAATTTTAGTCCTTTTTTTATATCACTTGTTTAATACATTCTTTTATATCATTTTTTGAACTATTCACAATATTTGATACGGGGTAAGCATACATGAGCGTGGGTTCATAGGGTTTAAGCATTAATCTCAATTGATTTAAGTCTGAGACATGGGGATCAAGCCATGTCTTTTTATTATCTTCTGATAATATCACAGGCATCCTGTCATGGATATCTGCCATTAATTCGTTTGACTTGGTTGTGATAATGGTTGTTGTATATAGTTTTGATCCATCATCTTTGGTAAATGTCGACCATAAGCCAGCAATCGGAAATATTTTTTTATCTTTCATTAATATACGTAAGGGTTGTTTCTGATCCTTACCCTTTTTCCATTCATAGAAACCATCAGCTAAAATGATACATCTTTTATGTTCGAATGAACCTTTAAATGACGGTTTTTCATGAAGTGTTTCTGCTTTAGCATTAATCGTAGCGTAGCTACTTTTTTCATCTTTAGCAAATGATGGAATAAGTCCCCATCTCAAAAGACCTACTCTATTTTTTGTACCATCGTTAATAATCGAAACGACTTCTTGTCCGGGCGCCACATTATATCTTGGAACTTCAAAATCACTTTGAACATCTTGGATATCATAATATTCACTTAAATAATCTTTGAGTTCATCCATCGTTACTGTGATTGTAAATCTTCCACACATCGCATACCACCTCGTTTTTTATTAATCTCATTTTTCAATGTCATTATATCATAAAAAAAATCCCTAAAAGGGATTTATTTTTCTTCTTTTTTGATTGTTGTTTTATAAAAACGCATCTTATCTAATACTGAAACCATATTGGTGAATGCTCCATCCGCGGTATCTTCAAGTGTTTCACCTAAAACAGTAAACTTAGAGTCAATCGTATCAATGAACCACAATAGTAAAGCTTCTCCCGTTTGAGGTTTCTTAGGTGATCCAAAGTTTAATAGACCATGATGTGAAATCATCATATGTTTAAGCAATAGCACTTCTTCTGAATCTTGATAATCCAATAATCTTGCCACACGGTCAACTTCAACAGTCTGCATGACCAAATGACCAATTAATAAACCCTCTTTTGTATATTCACCATCAACACCACTAATTTCATTTATTTTAGACATGTCATGTAGAATCGTTGCTGAATATAATAAATCCTTATTCAAATATGGATATATCTTAATAAATGGATCAATGAGCTTAAGCATTGTTAATGTGTGATGGCTTAATCCACCTACATAAGCATGATGAAATTTGGTTGCTGCTGGATGCATATAAAATGCATTCTTATTTTCTTTATAAAGCGTTTGTGTAATTTTCAGCAAAATTGGATTTTCAATTTGCTTTAGAAATCCTTCAATCCCTTTTTTGATTTCAAGCATAGGTACTGGTGCATAAACATAAAAGTGTTGTAATACTCTTGCTAAATCATCATCAGATAAAACTTTTTCAGCTGGTGTAATTGAAAGACACTTTAAAACTAATTCGTCTTCTAATTTGACAATCGCTTGTGCTTCAAATTGGTAAACCTTTCCCATAGCAACTAATGGGAGTTGATCAAAATCAAGTTTGAGATTGACGTGTTCGCCTTCTTCGGTTTTGACTGTCGTATTGCAAAAATGAACTCCTTGATTGATATTTTCAACCTTTCCGATCATTGTATATGTTTCATTTTGATTGAGTTCCATAATAATCTCCTATTCTTTAACGTGTTCGAGAACATATTGTTCAAGCTCACTTTTTTCATTTTTTAATCTCTTATTTAGTACTTCAATAACCATTTCAGTTTGTAGGTTTTTTACCCAAGCGCCTGCTTTTTTATTTACTAAGCTAATCATCTCAGTCGCACGAAGTTTTAGATCCAAATCACTTTGTATGGGTAAGTTCTTATAGTCATACTCAATTTTGGTCTTTAAGTTCTTTGTTTTTTTAAGCATGTAATTAACTCGATTAGCAAGTAAACATAAATCGATACCATAGGTATAAAGCGTATATGGATCAAACTCTTGATTTTGGTCAGCTAACATTCTTGCTGTTTCGTATCTATGTCTGTGCTTATTTGAAAATGGCCATTCACTTGGTACGGATCCATATAAAGTGAAACAAAGTGTGAAAAATGCGTCAACAAAAGGAATTTCGTCCATTTGTTCGGCATATATGATTCCCTTTTCTAATCCCGGTAACACTTCGTGAACACCGGTCGTAATCATCGATTTCAATGCTTTTTTAACATAGCTTCCTTGAAGCATTTTAATCATTTCGTTCATGATGCGCTCCATAGCAACGCTTTTTAAATTATCCTTCATTTCAGTAATTGCATCTCTAGTTTCACGATTAATTTGAAAACCTAATTTGGATTGAAAATAGAATGCGCGCATCATGCGAAGGGCATCTTCATTAAAACGATCAACAGGATTTCCAATAGTTTTAATAATCTTTGATTGAAGATCACCTCTACCATTAACGTAATCAATAATTTCTTCTTTTTCTGTCATTAAAATACCGTTGATGGTAAAATCTCTTCTTTTGACATCTTCTTCAACTGCCTCACAAAAAACAACTTCTTCTGGATGTCTATTATCGATATATTCTCCATCAATTCTATACGTTGTTATCTCAAAGGTTTCATCACCATAGATTGCTGTGACAGTTCCATACTTTAATCCTGTAGGTTTTGTTTTAAATATTTTAGAGACTTGGTGAGGTTTAGCATTTGTTGTAATATCGACATCAGATGTAGGCTGCTTTAAAAGATGATCCCTGACGGCACCACCTACAATATAAGCTTCATATCCTGCTCTTTTTAGTTCGTATATTACTTTTTTTGCTGTTCTGATTGTGCTCATTTTATTCACCGTATCTATTATACCAAGAGTTCACATATTTTAGTAGTCTGAAGTATCTATTAATGTCTATAACAAAAAAAATGTTACAATCAAATTGAGGTGGAAAACTATGAAAAGAAAAACAATTCTATATATCGCAATGACCTTGGATGGTTATATCGCTGATGAACAAGATCAATTAACATTTCTTGATACGTATCATCATATAAAATTGACAAATCAAACCTATGAGCAATTACTAGAAAGAATTGATACCATCATTATGGGAAGAAAAACCTATGATATACTCCAAACTCTCGTTAAAAAGTGGCCATATCCAAATCAACAAACCTATGTGCTTACATCCTCGTTATCAAAATCACCAGCAGACTCGATTACATATGTAAATCGTGATATTGAAAACTTCATGAATGACCTTATGCTTTCCAAAGGAAAAGATATTTGGATAGTAGGTGGTGGAAAAGTCGTTCAAACTTTATTAAATATGGATTTGATTGATGAATTTCACATCACGATTATTCCTAAGCTTCTTGGTAAAGGAAAACCCTTATTTCACCCACTGAATCACGCCATAGATTTAAAGTTAGAAAGCGTCATTACAGAAGATGATGTAGTCATGTTAATCTACAACCGATAATTATAAGCTTTGTGTTATACTAAATTTGGTGATAATATGAAATATCTAAAAGAAAAAATAACCCATCAAATTGAAATCAATAAATCTATTTTTATTGCTATCCTATATCCCCTAACAAACCAAAATGATATACCTTTATTAATTGATGCAACGAAGCAAGCCTTTCCAAAGGCTAATCACTATTGTAGTGCATCAGTTTTTGGAGAATCAATGGAACATGCGACCGCAAGTGATGATGGAGAACCCTCAAGAACGGCTGGAATACCCATTTTAGAGGTTTTAAAGCATCATGATGTTACTAACACCCTTTGTGTCGTTGTACGCTATTTTGGGGGCATTAAGCTAGGGTCGGGCGGACTCGTTAGAGCCTATACTAAAGCTGCAGCTGATATTATGAAAGAGGCTAGGTTTTATACTAAAAAAATAGTTCCTTCTTACTTAATAGAATTTGAATATGCCTTAATTAACCAAATGGATCATTATTTCGATAAAAAAGCAACCATCACAGAAAAATCTTTCCTAACAACAGTTACTTATAAATTAATTTTATTGGAAGATGATGAATCGGTTATCAATGAGATTATTCATCTGCTAATTCATTATGAAGCACTTGACAAAGAAACTCTTTGGATTAAAGCCTGAAAATTCAGGCTTTTTTTGTGTTTTTCATTTGTTAATCCTCAATTATTATTTTGTTTCCGGGCTTAGTTACTATAAGTGCTACTACAAATGCTATGAATGCAAAAAACATTAAAATGATTCCAATGACAATCGAAAAATCTTCATTCATACAAGATGGATCAGCACTACATGCTGCATATACTCCGGTCCAAGTTAAATACAAAAATCTTCCAATAAGCCATATACCAAAAGATACAAAAATAGCAAATGGAATAAAAAAGATGATTTTCGGTACATTAATAACGTAAATTTTTAAGATAGATAAACCTATTAAGACGATAAATATGCCAATGATGACCAATATAAAAATATCCTTCAATCCCATGAGCGTTCCCTCCCCAATAAATCACTTTAACTATTCATTTGTTTTTCATTTTTCCATAGGATGTTTATCATCTTTCCATTGATACTGGAAAAATAAATCAATATCCATTTGTGATACTTGATTTAAGTGTTTAGGACTCCATTGGAATTTTTTATTTTTATCGACGAAAGTTCCACGAATTCCTTCTTCAAAATCATGTGTTTTTATGATATTCATACTCACATCTAACTCCATCTTAAAACATTCAAAAAGTGTTTTATTTTTACCTCTATTTAAGAGTTCTAAAATAAGCTTTAAAAATGTTGGAGAAAAATCCCTTATTTCCTTTAGAACCTTTTCTGCCCAAGAATCTTTATAACTTAACGCTTCAATGATATCTTCTATTTCATCAAAAGAAAAATTTGTTTCAATGACATCAATCTTTTCTTCAATCGTTGATTCTGGTAAGTCGATTGTTTCATATTGTTCTAATAATTGCGTTAATTCATCTTTACAGGTTTTGTTTTTCCATTTTTTGTTTTTTATGATTTTTTCTAATTCCTTCCATTTTTCACTATGAATGTAATAATCTGCAATTCCTAGAAAAAGTGAATCATTACCATCGATAGTTCTCCCTGTTAATCCTAGGTATGTTCCAACAGCACCGGGAAGTTGATTGAGAAAATAGCTTGCTCCCACATCTGGTATAAAACAGATTTGGATTTCGGGCATAGCGAGTTTTGTTTGTTCTGTAACAATCCGGTATGAGCCTCCAATAGCTAAGCCAACTCCTCCACCCATGATATAACCATTAATGTAAACCAAAATAGGTTTTTCATATGTATGAATTGTATAATCCATTAAATATTGTTTAGATAAGTATTTTGCAGTATACTCATAATCTTCTTTTATTGCATGTTCATATAATGCCTTAATATCCCCACCAGTACAAAACGCCTTTTCACTTGCTGAATGAATGTAGACTAGAAAAACAGTTGGATCATTTTTCCACTCATTCAATTGTTTTTGTATGGTATTTACCATATCTAGAGATAAAGCATTTAGTGCTTTAATGCGATTTAAGGTGATTATTCCTAAACCATTTTTATTTTCTACTAAAACATTGGGTTGTTTTTCCATATTTTCCTCCATAAATTTTTCGCATAGTATTTATTTACTATACTAATCAAAAATACCATGTTCATAATTGTATTCAAGCATTGTTTCATACATCCAGTCTGATCTCAAATGTAAATACTCTTCAACGTATGAAACCTGACCTAAGAATGTTGATTCAGCCATAACTTCGTATGGATTTGGCCAAATATATGTTTCCATGATGTCCCACTTTTCAAAATTACGATCTGCCTTTGTAGCAATAGATTCTGATAGCACAGGAATCATATCATAGATCATTGGTAGCTCATCAAAAAACATATCGTTAAATCTTTCTCGATATTCTAACCTTATTTCAGGAAGATTCATCATCAATTGAAATAAATGATTTTTATAGTCTTTCATTCCATAAAAGTTTTCAGGTCCATAATCGATATAATCAGCATTACCCAAAGAAAAATCAAAGTCCCATAAAGGTCCGGGTTTTAATAATCCATCCTTTTCTTTGATTAGATAGACACTACTAAACCCTACATCAACATTTTTTGTAAGTTCGTGGATGATGAAAAAATCAATCCATGCATCAACATCGATGAGCGACTCATAACCAAAATCATTCGTGAGTGCTTCCTCGACCGATGTTATATAATCAAACATATATTGTGCATGAATATTAGAATATAATGGATCATCACTTTTAGGTTCTTTGATTTCATATGGAGATCCTGAAACAACAATCCAATCAAATCCCGGAACAATCATCTGATCAAAAAATCTCATATCAAGTTCCATTAGATATCCTGTATTTGCAGTACCCGCTATTGATTCAATATCAAGTTTGTTTTTCTGAAATTCAACTTGTTCTGTCAAAACATATAATCCGTTATAAACGTTATTGATATATAGTTCTACAAATCTTGTTTCTAATGAATACGCGAGTGTATCACATAAGCTTCCCATCTTTTGAACTATCGTATTTCTCATCAGTGATTTATCAGCGTATTCAGCTAAAAGTACATAATTATTTGCTTTTGGCATCCCAAAAATCGAAGTATCTTCATCAAATCTTAATCGGTAAGGTTTTTTGGGATAGACAATCCATGTGGAATTTCCACGTCCTCTAATTTGTGCAGCATCAGTTTCTGTTTCGATAACATCAAGACCATTCTTATTCATACCTGTAACAACTGATGCTTGCATATATGTTTCCTTATTTATCGCATCAATAGGTTGTGGTAGAGTAATATAAATCCGGTACTCATTATACCCAGAATCATCAGAAAGCAATCTAACATCTACTGAATAATCTCTTGTTTGATTATTTTTAACCAGTGTATAATTTAAGGTCACATCCTGATCATAGAATGGAGATTCATAAATATATTCGCCAATAAATGTCTTTCCATTCAGTTCGTAGGTCACACCAATATTCTCAAATACTGGTAATTCAAAGTCGGCATTAATCACTTCGGGTATTTCCGCTTCTATCTGACTGGAAGTAAAAGAAAAAAGAGTATCGTAGTCGATTGACTCACATCCAGATATAAAAATTGAAAATCCTAAAAAAACGATTAAAGTGACAATTTTTTTCATTTTTCTCCTACAAAAAAAAGCATAGGATAATTTTCCTATACTTTTATTATAAATTATTTGTGAGTAATTGAGACAATTTAACCATAATTTCTGCAAGCATGTGCGCAAAAACTAAGGACAGCAGAAAATATGCTGCTTTAATTTCCCAAATTTTCATCTTTTCAAATTTACTTTCAATATGAACAGCTCTTAAAATTCTAAGACATAGTGCAAAGAATATCATCAAGGAAACAAAATAAACGAGTTCATCCATTTAAACACCTCCTAAACTTGACCTGCTTTTCCTTTAGTAATATTTTCTTTTAATTCACGTTCTAATTTAGAAAAATCAACATTTTCTTTCTTAGTTAAATCCAATTTTTCCTTTTTAACTTGATCAAAGGTCTTTTTTGCTTCTTCAAAAGTATCTCCCATTTGTGCTTCGAGAGCTAAAATACTCAGTTCATTGTTTTTAAACTCGATAACACCTTGTTCTACAACTAAATATTTTTCACTTTTATCTGTAACAAATCTAACAAATCCTTCTCTAATCTGAAGAATGATTGGTGTATGATCTTTTAAGATTGCTAATTCTCCATCTTCATTTCGAATGACTACATATTCTACTTCATCTGTTAGGGATTTCCCTTGTTGAGTGAGAACTTTATAAATCATAATTCTTTCGCCTTCTTAATGGCATCATCGATTGTTCCAACCATCATGAATGCATCTTCAGGAAGATCATCGTGTTTACCTTCAATGATTTCTTTGAATCCACGAACAGTTTCCTTCAAAGGAACAAATGATCCTGGGACACCTGTAAACTGTTCAGCAACATGTGTATTTTGAGATAAGAATATTTGTAATCTTCTTGCTCTATGAACTAAAAGTTTATCTTCATCAGTTAATTCATCCATCCCAAGAATCGCAATAATGTCTAGAAGTTCGTGATATCTTTGAATCATTTTCTGGACATTTCTTGCTACTTCATAATGCTCTTTACCAACGATTTGTGGGGAAAGTGCTCTAGAAGTTGATGCAAGTGGATCAACAGCTGGATAGATCCCAATTTCAGTTAACTTTCTACTTAAATTTGTTGTCGCATCCAAGTGAGAAAATACTGTAGCTGGTGCTGGATCGGTATAGTCATCAGCAGGAACATAAACGGCTTGAATTGACGTAATAGAGCCATCTTTAGTTGAAGTGATACGTTCTTGTAAGCGACCCATTTCAGTTGCTAAGGTCGGTTGATAACCTACTGCTGATGGCATTCTTCCAAGTAATGCTGATACTTCAGAACCCGCTTGGATAAATCTGAATATATTATCGATGAACAAAAGCACATCTTGCTTTTCTACATCTCTGAAATGTTCTGCCATGGTTAAACCAGTCAATCCAACTCTCATTCTTGCTCCTGGTGGCTCATTCATTTGACCGAACACGAGTGCCGTTTTACTAATAACACCTGATTCTATCATTTCAGTATAAAGTTCATAACCTTCTCTTGTTCTTTCACCTACACCAGCAAAAACAGAAATTCCTTCTCTTTCTTGTGCGATGTTATGAATTAATTCTTGGATTAATACTGTTTTTCCGACACCTGCTCCTCCAAATAGTCCAATCTTGCCACCTTTGATATAAGGTGCCAAAAGATCAATAACTTTAATTCCTGTTTCTAATATTTCAACTTCACTTGATAAATCATGAAATGGTGGAGCTGATCTATGAATACTCATATGTGGTTCATCAGTCAAAGCTTCAAGTCCGTCAATAGGGTCTCCTAAAACATTAAACATACGTCCTAGTACCTTTTTTCCAACAGGAACTTTAATCGAACTATTGGTTGCTCTTACGGGTAAATCACGCTTAAGTCCTTCTGTAGGTTCGAGCGCGATCGTACGGACAACAGAATCACCTATATGTAATGCTACTTCAAGTGTTACTGTTTTTTTATTTTCAAGTTCCACAATTAGTGCATCATAAATGGCTGGAAGTTCATTTTCAAAATAAACGTCAACAACTGGTCCGATGATTTGTGTAATTTTACCTTTCATCTTGTTTCTCCTTTCCTACACGTTTGAGCCATTGATAACATCAATGATCTCACTTGTAATTTCTTGTTGTCTCGCTCTGTGATAAACCGTATGGAGTTTTTCAACAATTTCATTTGCATTATCTGTTGCATTTTTCATAGCAATCATCCGTGAAGCATGTTCGCTTAATTTTGCATCAGCTAAAGCTGTAAAGATACTACTTTCGATATAAATGTTAACTGTATGATCCAAAACTATTTCAGGTGTTGTATCATAAATAAATTCTTCATTCGTTTTTTCATTTTCTTCGAAAATTACTGGAAGAATAACACGTTTTCTAACCTCTTGATTCGCTGTGTTAATATAGTGGTTATGAAAGAGGATCACTTCATCAATATGTCCTTCCATAAAAACATCCTTAATCAAATCTGCATAACCTCTGAAATACATTGTTGTTATATCATCACGGTTGTATATAATATGTTCATTAACCATAGGTAATTTTCTTTTTAAAGCAAAATAATACCCCTTCTTACCTAGAACAAAGACTCTGTAATCCTTTTTGTGTATATCCTGAACTTCCTCAAGAAAAGCTTTGAATAGCTGATTATGATAGCTTCCAGCTAACCCGCGATCACTCGTGACTAAAACGTATAGTTTTGTCTTTCCTTCATTGGTCGAAGTTAATCTGTGAACATCTTCATTGTTCCTGTCAGCGTATTCTAGGATGCTATGAAGTTTTATCACAAAATCTCTCATATTGTTTAATAAACCTTGTGACTTTTTGATTTTGGATAAGGCAATATTGTGCATTGCTTGAGTAATTGAGGCAGTCTTATTGATTGCCACCATTCTCATTTTAATATCCTTTAATCCCATATCAAATCATCCTTTTCAAACTTTGAATAAACTTGTCAAGTTCTTTCGTGTCTGGAAGAGTTTTAGTATCTACAAGCTGTTTATATATTTTTTGTCCAAGTTCGTTCATATGAAGTCCTTGGTTAATTTCTGTTTCTAATTTCTTAACGTTTTCCAAAGCAACATCATCCATCATACCAGATGAAAGTGCATATATGGATACGATTTGAGTTGGCATTTCAATCAGTTCATGAACATCTTGAATCAAGATTTCAACAGTTTTTCTACCACGTTCAAGTCTACGTTTCGCATTTGCATCCAAATCAGATCCAAATTGCGCGAATGATTCCAATTCTCTATAGTTAGCAAGATTAATACGTACAGTACCAGAAACCTTCTTCATGGCTTTCCATTGCGCAGCACCACCAACACGTGATACTGATAACCCTGCATTAATCGCTGGGCGAATACCAGAATAGAATAGTTCTGCTTCTAAGAAAATCTGACCATCTGTAATTGAAATAACGTTTGTTGGTATGTAGGCGGAAATATCTCCTGCCTTTGTTTCAATAATCGGTAATGCTGTAATTGATCCTCCACCTAATTTATCATTAAGGCGTGCTGATCTTTCAAGAAGTCTTGAATGGAGATAGAAAACATCTCCTGGGTATGCTTCACGTCCTGGTGGACGGCGTAAAAGTAATGATAACTCACGATATGCAACAGCATGTTTTGATAAATCATCATATACTATTAAAACATCTTTACCTTGTTCCATGAAGTATTCACCCATGGTTACACCAGCAAATGGTGCAAGATATAAAAGTGTTCCTTCTCTAGAAGCTCCAGCTGTTACAACAATGGTATATTCCATTGCTTGATGTTGGCTTAAGAGTTGAACAAGTGCTGATACACTTGATTCCTTTTGACCAATCGCAACATAGATACAAATAACATTCTTACCCTTTTGGTTAAGAATCGTATCAACAGCAAGTGTTGTTTTTCCTGTTTGTCTATCGCCAATGATTAATTCTCTTTGACCACGACCAATTGGAACAAGCGCATCGATAACTTTAATACCTGTTTCCATTGAAGCATTAATAGAGCCTCTGGCCATAACGCCTTGCGCTCTTCTTTCAACAGGTAGGAAATGCTTAGCATTAATGGTTCCACCTGCATCAAGTGGTTCTCCTAATGGATTTACAACTCTACCAAGTAGTTCTTCACCAACGGGTACTTCGAAAATGCGCTTAGTCGTTTTGACTAAGTCGCCTTCTTTAATCTTGTCGCTTTCTCCTAAGAGAATTACACCTACACTTGATTCTTCAAGATTAAAAACGAGGCCCTTAACATCGTGAGGAAACTCTAAGAGTTCACCCATCATTGCTTGTTGAAGACCATAGACGATAGCAATACCATCACCTACGCTTAAGACCTTTCCGATATTTTCTAGTTTAACGTCTTGTTCAAATGACAGAATCTGTTTTTTTATAATTTCAGTCATTTCTTGGACTTTTAATTTTGACAATTTCTACACCACCTTAAATCCTAGTATATAATTCTTTAAGTTCACGGGCTATGGACCTGTCCAGTGACTGTCCCTGGTGAACAATTTTAATTCCACCAAGCAAATGCTCATCAATCGTAATATATAAATCAAGTTTTTGATTAGGAAACCTAGGTTGAATCACTTTCCTAAGTGATACTTCCTGAGCTTCAGTAATCGGCTTTGCTGAATAAATGTGAATATGGGCAATCTTTTGATAAGTATCCGACATATGGATCCATTCATCAAAGATATCCAAATAAAGATGAACTAATCTTTTATTTGCAAGCATTTTTAAAAATGATAAAAATGAAGCATCATAGTTCAGTGCATCAATCATTTTAATTTTGTTGTCCATTGTCATCATGGGTGAGTCCATCATTTGTACCCAACTATTATTTTGAGCCATTGTTAATTTGAAATCTTCAAATTGAAAGGTGATAAGACTAACCTTATCTTGCTCTTTAGAAATTTGATAGAGCGCCTTAGCATAATTGGAAATACTCATTATGCTTCTCTTTCTTGAACAATATCATCAATTATATCTTGATGTACATTTTCATCGATTTCTCTTTTAACGATTTTTTCTGCAGCAGCAAAAGCAATATCTTTAATCGATTTTTTAATTTGTTCATTCGCTTGAATGATTTCATACTCAATATCTTTATCAGCTTTATCCAAACGTCGTTTAGCTTCCTTTTTAGCACTCGTAATGAGTTCTTCTTGTTGTTGATAAGCTTCAAGTGTTAGTTTTTCTTTTAGCTGTCTTGTTTCTTCTTTCATTAGTTCGTAATCTTGATGAGACTTCTCTTGTAAATTTCTCGCCTTATCTCTTTCCAAATCAGCATTTTCTAAAGCTTCAGTTAATGCCTTTTGGCGCAAGTCGATAAATTCAGTAATCCGTTTCCACAAAAATGTGCGAACAAAAACAAGTAGCACAATAAGTGCTAAGATATTTAATATAACAATGTCTGGACGATTTATGACCGAATAGAGGCCATTTTCAATCAATACCGATACTTCTTCAAATATTTCCTTCATAAGATCAAATCCTTCTTTTTATTTGTTGATTAATATGAAAGCTATAAGTAAACCATATAGACCAGTTGTTTCAGCAACTGCTTGACCAATAATCATAGTTGTCGTAATTTTACCAGATGCTTCTGGTTGACGGCCAACAGCTTCAACAGCTTTAGAAGCTGCAATACCTTGACCAATTCCGGTACCAAATCCAGTAAAGACTGCAATACCAGCTCCGATGTATGCTAATCCACTTGCATAAAATGCATTAGGTACAACATCTAAAATAGTAGGTAAAATTTGATTCAATAAATGTAACATGTAATTTCTCCTTTATTTTTTTTATTATTTAGCAAAATCATTTTCACTGACTTTGTTAGAAGCAAAGATAACTGTAAGTAAAACGATAACAACAGCTTGAATCAATCCGAATCCAATATCGAAGACGATATGGAATGCGGGTGCAATGAAGATTGATAACCAGCCACCAAACCTATAGACCAAGACAAGAAATACAGAACCACTGGCAATATTACCGAATAAACGTAGTGACATCGAGA
The DNA here is from genome assembly GCA_964625435.1 of uncultured Mariniplasma sp. Lineage (GTDB taxonomy): Bacteria > Bacillota_I > Bacilli_A > Acholeplasmatales > Acholeplasmataceae > Peloplasma. The sequence continues at coordinate 28,419 of CAZVDQ010000009.1, read as the reverse complement.
TGATTGGTGTAAATTCACTCATTACATTGAGTGGAAACATTGGGAAGAATGGTTTAAATAATCCTAGGAAATGCCTCCAATTTTGAGAAATAAATCCAGTGAGCTGAACAATAATAAATGACGAAATTGAAAGTGAAAAAGTAATGCTTGTATATCTGGTTGGTGAATCTAATGCAAAGACACCCGAGATATTTGACAAGAATACATAAGCTGCTAAAGTTAATGTGACGGGAGCAACAAATGTCCAATGTTTTCCAATATATCCTTTAATCATCTTATTATAAGATTCAACAGCACTAATGAACATCGTCATAAACTTAGTTGGAGTTTCTCTGACATCCATCCTTCTAACCTTATGGCCTGCGATAATAGATAAAATGGCAATGAATGTCATAATACCGAGCGAAGTATAGAAATAGACAGGTAAGTTTTTTAAGTAATCAAGAATCTGGGTCATCATAATCCACATACTCCCCTTTCTCTACAGGTTTTTTAATCAAAGGAGTTGCATAAATAAGTGCGCCAATCTTGACTGCCATAAATCCTAGCAACAAAAATATAAATGTATACATCATTATATTTTGATCTGCAAGATCCTTCGTATCAAAAAAAGCAATCGCAATGATGATCGTATACATCGCATAACGTTGAACAATATGTAATACCAGCATTTGAGCTGAATATTTACCTTTAGTAATATGAATCATCTGACTATGGTTAAATAATGCTGTTAAAGAACCTAAAACAACCCATAATAAGTAATCGCTAAAAAAAATCCATGTCACAAGACTGAGTATAAGACCATATGCAATTGCTATTAAACTAATCTTGTGAACTTCTTTCATAGCGTTCCTCGCTTTTTAAAAACTGTAAGATGGTAAAAAAACTTACAATAACACCCAGAAATAAACCGGATGCTGCCAAAATCGTTGGTAGCGTACCTTCTGGATCAATTTTAATACCGATATAGATGCCAAGTATTGAAAGTCCCGCAACCGTAAAAAACAATTGAATGACAAGCACATAAAGCATCATAATTCTACGATTTCTACTTCGTCCCAAATAAACGATCCCCACAGTCTCCAAGACCAGGTACAATATATCCATGTTCATCAAGGTGACTATCAAGTGCTGCTAAATAGATACTAACATCTGGATGATCTTTTTGTAATCTTGCAACACCTTCAGGACAACCAACTAAACCAACATATCTGATATCAGTTGCTCCATGATCCTTTAAAATATCAATTGCTTTAGATGCAGATCCACCACTAGCAAGCATTGGATCAACGACTAAAACGACGCTTTTATCAATATCCTTAGGAAATTTTGAATAATATACTTGAGGTATTAAGGTTTCTTCATCTCTGTAGAGACCAATATGCCCAATCTTTGCAGTTGGAATAATATTGTGAATACCATCGACCATGCCTAAACCGGCACGTAAGATAGGGACAATAACAATTTGTTTTTCTAATTCATAAACTGTCGTTTCACAAATAGGTGTTTCAATGGTTCTTGGTACAGTTGTGAAATCACGCGTGATTTCATATGTAATCAATCCACCAACTTCAGAAACACTTTCTCTGAATTCTTTTGTTCCAGTTCTTTTATCTCTTATTCTCATCATTTTATGATCGATTAAGGGATGATTCAATATCACAACTGTACTCATATTATGCATTCTCCTCAATTTTTGATATTTTATCTAAACGTTTTTGATGTCTAGGTTCAAATGTTGAATTCATGAATGCGTCTACAATTTTAAATGCTTCATCTTTCGTAGTTGTTCTACCACCTAAAGCAATGATGTTTGCATTATTATGCTGTTTAGCTAGCTGAGCGGTTTCTTCATTATAGACCAATGCTGCTCTAACACCTTTAATTTTATTTGCTGAAATACTTATGCCGATACCTGTTCCACATAAAACAATTCCGAAATCATAATTTTCATGAGTCACTGCAAGTCCAACCTTTTTCCCGAAATCAGGATAATCAACTGGAGCTTTCGAATTGGTTCCAAAATCAACTAATTCAATCTGTTTAGACTCTAAATACGATTTGAGTTGCTCTTTTAATTCATACCCACCGTGATCACTGCCAATAGCTATTTTCATAAATATCCGCCTCCGTTTAACCTATAAGATATTATAACATATAAATATATTTATATAATAGCGTTATAACTTGAATAAAACCGATAATTTTCTACAGTTTAGTCTCGTTATAATAAGCTTTCTTACGATCTAAAGCTCTTAATAGTGCTTTTCTAAGTCTAATGCTTTTTGGTGTGATTTCAATTAATTCATCATCATTAATAAATGCCATGCACGCTTCAAGATTCATTACTCTAGGCTTTTTAAGGACAACCGTTGAATCCTTACCTGCTGAACGCATATTCGTCATTTGTTTTTCTTGAGTCACATTGACAACCATATCGGTGTCTGTATTACCATCTCCAACAATCATGCCTTCATAAACTGAGATTCTTGGGTCAAGAAACATTGTTCCGCGTTCTTCAAGTCTACCAATTGCATAAGCAGTTGTCATTCCTATATTAAGTGAAACGAGTGCGCCTGTTCTTCTATTACCTACGGTATCATTAAGCATTGGACGATAGTCCACAAAAATATGAGATAGAATGCCATACCCTTTGGTTGCAGTTAAAAATTGTGTCATGAATCCAATCAATCCTCTTGATGGCATGATGTAATGAATTCGGCTATAGTCGCCATTTTGGTGCATAGAAACTAAATCACCGCGACGTTCACCTAACATTTCAATAACTGTACCAATATATTCAGTTGGGCAGTCTATTTGAACATCTTCATAAGGTTCACACTTCACATTATCAACGATTTTAACAATAACTCTTGGGCGTGAGATTTGAAATTCATAATTTTCACGACGCATATTTTCAATTAAGATTCCTAAATGTAATTCACCACGTCCTGATACTGTCCAAGCTTCAGACGTTCCGATTCGTTCAACCTTAAGTGATACATCTTTCTGGGTTTCTTTATATAATCTTTCATCGATTTTAGATGCTGTAACATGCTTTCCTTCTTTACCAGCAAACGGTGAACTATTTGTTAAGAAAGTGATTTGAACAGTTGGTTCATCAATATGAAGATGTGGAAGTGCTTCTTCATAACCCACTTCACAAACTGTTTCTCCAACATGAATATCAGGTAGTCCTGCTAAAGATACGATATCTCCAGAATAAGCTTCATCAACTTCAAACTTTTCCATACCCATGCTTTGAAAAATCTTTTGAACTCTAAAGGTCACAATAGATCCATCCATGCGGATACAAGATACTGTTTCATTTGTTTTCAAAGTTCCTTTATAGATTTTTCCGATACCCATACGACCAACATAATCGTTATAATCAATGAGTGCTGGTTGAAATTGTAAATGATCTGATTCATCTTGATTTGGTTTTGGTATTGCTTTAATAATGGTGTCTAAAATAGGTTCCATTTTAATATCTAAATCAAGATGTGGTTTGTAGTTAGCAAGTCCTTGAATACCTGAAGCGTATAAAACAGGAAAATCAAGCTGATGTACATCAGCTCCAAGATCGATAAATAGATCATAAATCTCATTGACAGTCTTTTGAATGTCAGCAAACTTTCGATCAATTTTATTAACAAGTACAATTGGAAGAAGTTTAGCTTCGAGTGCCTTTTTCAAAACAAATCTCGTTTGAGGCATAACACCTTCAAAGGCATCAACCAAGAGTAAAACACCATCCACCATGTGCATGATTCTCTCTACTTCTCCACCAAAATCAGCATGACCAGGTGTATCTAAAATATTAATTCGATAATCTTTATAAATGATTGCTGTATTTTTAGCTAGAATTGTTATTCCGCGTTCTCTTTCAATATCATTTGAGTCCATAACTCGATCATCCAACTGCGCATGTGCATCATAACGTTCACTATGTTTCAGCAACTGATTTACAAGTGTTGTTTTTCCATGATCAACATGTGCAATAATTGCGATATTTCTAATTTCCATTATTTCCTCTTTTCATAACCTTATCTATTATATAACATTTTCACAAAAATGAACAAAAAAAGTCCTAGAAAAGACTTTATTTGAAGTTATCTATTTTTAATTACATCTATGATGTCTTTTTCGGTGATGGTTCCAGCTCTTAAGATTTTGATAGAATCGCCAGATAAATCAACGACAGTTGAAGAAATCTTACTTGGTTCTATATTTTGTTCATAGATTTCGTGAACATATTGACCAAATATATTTCTGATTTTAATAATATCATCAAGGGGCGGTTCACCACTAATATTGACACTCGTTGCTCTAAGAACACCGTATTTTTGGAGTAACTCAAGTGCCAGTTTGTGATTTGGAATCCGAACTGCAATTGTTTTCTCACCTGTTTTTTCATAAAACATAGGTCGCGTCAATAAAACCAAGGTTATTGCTCCTGGCCAAAAGGCTTTCATCAACTTCATCGCATGATCGTTGATGATAGCAATATCGTCTAAATCATTGATTGACGCACATAAAATAGGTATTTGCTTAGATTGTTCTCTACCCTTAATCTGATATATTTTTTCTAACGCTTCCTCGTCATAAAGTCTTGCTGCAAGTCCATAAACAGTATCTGTTGGGATAATGATTAAATCACCAGTTTTCATGCTCCAAAACGCCTCCTAAACCAATCAAAGTAAATCTATCTTTTCCAGACAAATCCTTTAGTTGAAGGATAAATGCTTCTGGAAAATTAGTTTTAGCAAACTTGTAAATTTGAGATTTTTGTTGATATCCGTGTTCGAATGCAATCAATGCTTTTTCATTTAAATATGGTTTTGCTTGTTGCAAAATTTTCTCATAAAAATCGATGCCCAATTGTCCACCATATAAGGCAACTTTAGGTTCTTTTTTTACCTCAACTTGAATAATTTCTTCATCTGGAATATATGGAGGATTTGAAATAATGAGATCAAATTTACCTTCGATATTTTCGAATAAATCACTTAAGATAACGTGTGCTTTTGCATTTAATTTAACTTTGTTGTCTGTAGCAACCTTTAATGCTTGTTCACTAATATCACTGATTGTAACTTCAAGTTTTTCTTCTTCTAATGCTAAAGTCAGTCCAATACAACCACTACCTGTTCCCAAATCTAAAACTCTCACTTTATCTGGACTAAAATATCTATCAAAATAATATAATACGTGTTCAACAAGTTGTTCAGTTTCGCTTCTTGGGATTAAAACATCATTATTGACAATAAAAGGATGTCCATAAAAATAGGAGTATCCTATAAGATGTTGAACTGGAATATCTTGTTCGATATATAAATCGAGTTTCGTTAAAAACTCAATTTTAAATGTTTCATCAACATCTGTCTTTAAGTTTAAATAAAATTCGTGAGGATTTTGTTGAGATAACTCCATTAATAAGAGTTTAACTGCTTCCTCTTCTTTGTCTGAATTCTTTATTTTTTTATATGCTTGTTTCAGTAATTTTTCGTAGGTCACACTTGTTCACCCATGAGTAGACGTTTTTGAAATTCATTAAGTAAAGGTTCTAAAATTAGCTCAAGTCTGCCTTCAATAATTGCGTCTAATCTTTGTAAGGTGAGTCCGATTCTATGATCGGTTACTCTATTTTGTGGATAATTATAAGTTCTGATCTTTTCACTGCGATCTCCTCTACCAACAAGAGCTTTTCGTTCTGCTCCATCTATGGCAAGTTGTTCTTCAATGATAGAATCAAATAATCTGGTTTTTAACAGTTTAAATGCGGTTGCTTTATTTTCGTGTTGACTCTTTCCTTCTTGACATGAAACCGTTAAACCACTTGGTTCGTGAAATAAGCGAACAGCTGATTTGGTTGTATTCACACTTTGTCCACCTGGGCCACTCGAAGTAAATGTATCAACACGAATATCTTCCCATTTAATGTCTAATTCAATTTCCTCAGCTTCTGGCATAACATGTACAGTAGCTGTTGAAGTGTGAATGCGTCCCATGGATTCTGTTTCAGGAACTCTTTGAACACGGTGTGTTCCTGATTCATATTTTAAAAATGAATAGATTTGCTTTCCTGAAATCATAAATTCTATAGATGTATAACCACCCATAGCACCTTCCATTGCACTTAATATTTCGACTTTCCAACCTTGAGATTCAGCATATCTTGAATACATACGAAATAAATCTCCCGCAAAGAGATTTCCTTCATCACCGCCTGCGGCACCTTTGATTTCAAAGATGACGTTTTTACCATCATTGGGATCTTTTGGTAATAATAGAATTTTGAGTTTTTCATCGGTCTTTGCTATAGTTTCCTTAATCTTTTCAATTTCTAATTGAAACATTTCAATTAATTCTTCATCGCTTTCTTGTTCTACCATTTCTTCTAAATCCTTAAGCTCATTTGTTTTATCCTTAAAAAAACGATATATTTCTACCGTTTCTTGAATGGCGCTAGATTCTATCAGTAAAGCTGTCATTTCTTTGACTTCAAGCTTTCCGGCTGAGAGCTTGTCTTGAATCTCTTGATATTGTTTTTCAATTAATGCTAATCTATCATACATTTTTATCACCTGCTCAATTATATTACCATATTTTCATAGAATATTCCATAGGAAACCGTCTTTAGAGGTGCTAATTTTTGTTGTCAATTTTTTCACATAATTTCAAAATCTCGAGTCAAATTTAAGGCATCAAATTATGAATTATGTTATAATTAAGATAGTAATAAAAACGAAAGGAAAGGTATTAAAAATGGAAAAACTTTATCATGCTTTAAACAAGCAAGTCGCAAATTTAAGTGTTTTATTCACTAAATTACATCATTTTCACTGGTATGTTTCAGGACCTAATTTTTATCCTCTACATGCAAAATTCGAAGAATTTTATGACGAAGTCAATGAACTATACGATGCATTCGCTGAAAGATTATTAATGATTGGCGGACAACCTGTCTCAAATCTTAAAGGTTACTTAGCAATCACTTCATTAAAGGAAGCATCTGGAACTGAAAAAGCTGAAGAAATGATTGGTCATGTTCTTAATGATCTTAAATTCTTAGTTACTGAATTTAAAGAAGTTCTACTTCTCGCACAAGAAAACAATGACGAAGCAACAGCAGATTTACTAATTCAAACTATTTCAAGTTTTGAAAAGCATATCTGGATGTTATCATTTACACTTAAATAAAATTTTAGAGGCACTCATCAGAGGGCCTCTTTTATTTTAATCTTTATTTTGAATATCGTCGGTACGATCAGCTTGAGCAGTAAATCTGCTATATGCTGTATCGAACATGAAGTGTTGGGTAATCCCTGCAATCCCTTGACGATTTTTTGCTACACTCAAGTCAACTTCGCCAGTTAAATTCTTTTCGTCTCGTTCATAATAATCCTTACGATAAAGGAACATAACAATATCGGCATCTTGTTCAATACTTCCAGATTCTCTTAAGTCAGCTAAGACAGGACGTTTGTCCTCTCTTTTTTCAACTTCACGAGATAACTGTGATAATGCTAGAATAGGAACTTTAAGTTCTCTAGCCATTTGTTTGAGTCCTCTTGAAATCTTAGCAACTTCTTCTTGACGATTTCCTGATCTTGTCTCTCCTTTGATCAGTTGCAAATAATCAATAACAACAAAATCTAATTTACCTTCTTGGCTTAATTTTCTACATTTCGCTCTAATGTCTGACACTGTTACCGCTGCAGAATCATCAAATGCAATATGAAGCTTAGCCAAAGATTGCATACCACCTTCTAAAAATTGCCATTCTCTAGGTGTTAAATGACCTGTTTTAATTTTAGTGTTTTCAATATTTGATTCTGAACTTAACATACGTCCAGCTAATTGTTCATTACTCATTTCCAAACTGAATATTGCGACTCCAGCTTGACCATCTTTGTTTCTTTTAGCTACATTGAGTGCTAAATTCATAGCAAATGCAGATTTCCCCATGGATGGACGTGCTGCTAAAATGATAAGTTCTTCCGGTTGAAGACCGGCCGTTAAAGAATCAAGATTAGAGAATCCAGTTCTTAACCCTGTAATACCACCTTTTTTATCACGGTTTTTTTCCATTTTGTCTTTAACTTCGTGTATAACTTCTGCTAAGTATGCAAATGCAGAAGTTTTTCTTTTTTGTGCTAATGCAAAAATACTTTCTTCAGCTTTAGACAAATATTCGTTGGCACCAAGTTCTCCCTGATAACCTTCTTCTAAGATACTACTAGCAAGTTCAATAACTTGTCTTTTGAGTGATCCATCCTTGACTAAATCAATATATGTTTCAAGATGTGCAACTGAAGGAATCGCTTCAGAAAGAGCTAAAAGGTATTTCATACCTCCCGCTTTTTGCAAGTTCTGATTTTGTTCGAGTCGAGATGCTACACTAGTATAATCAATTTTCAAATTATCAGCAAATAGATCCTTCATCGCTTGATAAATCAAAGAATGACTCTGTTCAAAAAAGTCTTCGTTATTTAATCGGTCAATGACCGCATTAATCTGTTTAGGATCTAAGAAGATTGCTCCTAAGACAGATTGTTCCGATTCATGATGATGTGGTAAACTTTTAGCCATGTCGTCCCCCTCTACTTCTCAATAATATGTACTTCAAATTGTGCCTTAATATCCCTGTGTAAAGAAACGGTGGCTGTATAAATACCTACCGAATTGATATCGCTAGAAAGGTCAACCTTTTTTCTATCGATGAGTATATGGTGTGCTTGTTCAAAAGCTTCAATAATTTGTTTTGTTGTTACACTACCAAATAATTTACCATCTTGGCCAATTTGAATACCCAAAGTAATCTTTTTATTATCAATTTCAGATTTAAGTTTCTTCATTAAGTTGATATGTCTTTGATTCGCTTCAAATGCTTCTTCCTTTATTTTGTTGAGCTCAGCAAGATTTTCTTCAGAAGCTAAGAGTCCCTTCTTTTGGCTCACAAGAAACTGTCCATAACCTCCTGCAACTTCAATTACATCGTCTTTTTTACCTTTGCCTTTAACATCTTCTAATAAAATGACTTTCACTGGTTCTCCACCTCCACCATATTCTAAATCTATATAATTTTTAATCTGATCGAACACATCATGAACTGATGCGTCTTGTACTTGAGCAGCTGCGCTGTTTAGATGTCCACCACCACCCAATGCTTCCATTAATATTTGAACGTTAATGTTTTGATAAGAGCGGGCAGACACGCCTATTGTATTATTATTCATTCTTGCAATCATAAATGCTGCATCAACACCATTAATCTGAAGTGCTGCATCAGCAACCTGAGCAAGTAAAATTCTGTCATCGTAAATATCAGTAGTGATGACAAAACCAAAACGTTCCAAATAAATCTCAATATTATCTAACAATTTATTAATTTCTAAAGTTCTCATCAAATCACGGCGCAACCATAATTTAACTTCAGTTACATCAGCACCCATATCTTTTAGTTTAGCTGCAACTTCAAATGTTCTTGAGCCCGTTCGGTATGAAAAATTATTTGTATCAACAACTAACCCACCATACATAATAGATGCTTCAAGTGGAGAAATCTTAATTTCTTCTTCCATGTTATAAAAATTAAGTAGTTCCATCATGAGTTCGACAGTTGACGATGCGTAAGGCTCAATAAAGCTAAAGACCGCATCAAAACTCTCTTCACTGACACGATGATGGTCAATAATAACAAGCTTACTAGCTTTTTGTAGAACTTCAGGGCTCATCACTATTTTAGGTGATTGAGAATCTACAACGATTAATAAACTTTCTTGCGTAATTTGCTTAACTGCTAGTTCAGAATCCAAACAACTTTCGACAAGCGTTGGTAATTCTTTTTTTACAATTCCATAAATTTTTTGTACTGTTTTATCTAACTTTTCTTCATCAATGACTAACCACGCAGGCTTTTTGCTAGCTTTTGCCATATGAAATACAGCAATCATTGCGCCAAAAGCATCTAAATCCGCTTGCATATGTCCCATGATGATGACATTAGAAGCTTTTTCTATGAAGTCTTTAATTGTTTGTGCATTGATTCTCACACCAACTCTTGAATTCTTCGCAGAAGCATCATTTTTAGCACCAAAATAAGCTATTTTTTGATCTTGGATATTGACAACAACCTGGTCTCCACCACGTTTTTCAGCTAATTCAACAGCGTTTTGAGCATAAATACCCAATTCTTCATAATTCACATCCCATGAAGCAACACCCATTGAAATACTGACTCTTACATGATTTTGAGTGGAAATAAGTCTGACCTTATCCAAAATATCAAATTTATCTTGAATCATAACATCTAATTGTTTACGATACAAAACAACAACCAAACGTTCATCGGCAAAGGGTTTTAAGAATCCATTATACTTATTTGCCCAGTCTGCAATTGCTGCTAAATATTCTCCTTTTAAGCTCGATTGTTCAGAAACATCTAAAGATCCCAATGCTTCATCTAAATTATCAAGATAAATAATACCTAACGCAGGTATTTGCTCGTGATATTTTTGTTTAACAAGCTCACGATCAGTGACATTAAACAAATAGAAAAATTTATATTCTGCACGATATGTTACATCGTATGTTTCGTTTTTAACTTGGATCATAAACTGAATCTTATTATTCATTGCAGCCAAATGAAGTTGTGGCTGTACATCCTTTAAATCTTTTCCTGTGATTTTTGAATCAAATATAGATTTTGCATGAGGGTTAGCCCATTTGATCTCGAATTCCTCATCAAGTGCAATAATACCAATAGGCAGTTCATTAAATACTTCATCGCCGACTTGATTGACATGATAAGACAATTTTGTCCACATCGATAATCTATTTTGTAAGGTCTTAACCTTTTGTCTGTTTTGAAAATTAACCGTCACATAGACAGCAACAAAAATAAGGACAAGACTGCCCAAAAAAAAGATAAATGATGTTAAGTGTTGTGCTGACTCAAATTGAAAATAGGGTAAGTACAAATATAAGCTAAAGCCTAAAACAATCAAAGCGAGTATTAAGAATAGCCAACGTTTCATGTGTTCCACCTACTTTAAGCATATTATATCAATAATATGATGCTAATTCAATCTAAAATGAGTTTCTTAGAAAATAAAAACTGCATATCCATGCAGTTTAAATTAATTAGTCTTTAACGAATGGCAACAATGCCATATGGCGAGCTCTTTTAATAGCTACCGCAAGTGGACGTTGCCATTTAGCAGATGTTCCAGTTACACGTCTTGGTAAAATCTTACCACGATCTGTAATGAATCTCTTTAATAGCTCTACGTCCTTGAAATCTATGTGTTGAACTTTATTTTGTGTAAAGTAACATACTTTCTTGCGTTTTTTAAATCCGCCACCGCGTCTTTGTTGATGCATAGTGTTTCCTCCTTAAAATGGTAAATCTTCTTCTGCAGCGAGTTGCTTACTTGTTTCGTAGAACTCATCATTGTCTGCAGTGTCAGTATCTTTTTCATAAGTTGTATCCTTATTACTTGAATCGCCCTTGCTTTCTAAAAACTGGACGGAATCACATACAACCTCTGTCACATAACGTGTACCATTGTCCGCTTCATACGTTCTTGTCTGAATACGGCCTTCGATACCAAGTAGTGCACCCTTTTTTACATAGCGTGCTAAATTTTCTGCTTGCTTGCGCCAAACGACGCATTGAATGAAGTCAGCTTGTCTTTCTCCTGATTGATCAGTAAATTGACGATTGACTGCTAAAGTAAAGCTGACGACTGGAATATTTGATTGGGTCTCTTTCTTTTCCGGATCCTTGGTAATTCTACCGACCAGAATGACTCTGTTTATCATAATTATTCGCCCTCCTTTACAACAATAAATCTAATGACTTCTTCTGTAATATTAACAACACGGTTAAATTCAGCAATTGCTTCTGGAGTAGCATCAACGAGTAGCCAAACATAATAGCCTTTTTTGTGATGTTCAATTTCATAAGCTAAATCTTTCAAACCCAACTCTTTAAGTTCTAAAACAGTACTATTGTAATTAACAAATATTTCGTTAAAATGATTTACAATGGTTTTAATGTTCTCGCTCTCAACAGTTGGACGGATGATATACATAACTTCGTATTTTTTCATCTGTTCCACCTCCTTCTGGTCTACGGTCTTTAATAAGACAAGGATATATCTTATGCCAAATAATTATATCATATATGATATGATAATACAACGATTTTTAAACTGTTTTTTTTAGAAGCACTCAATCAACTTTTGAAAAGTAAATTCAACTGTTTTTTTGATTGATTTCAATCTTGTTAGTTGACTAAATTCAAGATGAAAACTCTTAATGACACCGTGGAAATCAATAGCGATCCACGCTTCTAATTGCTGGGTATTTGCTTGTACCGAAGGTCCTGCATTACCTGTTACTGAGACTCCAATATCTGTTTTCATAATTGATCTAATTGATCTGGCCATCTGTTCAGCAACTTCTTTACTCACAACAGAATGCTGATTGATCAATGCTGAATCAATGTTCAATAGATCAATTTTTTGTTCAAGGCTATAAGCTACAATTCCGCCTGAAACAACACTTGATGATCCAGGATTCTTAATCATTTCATAGGCCAATGAACCACCGGTCATACTTTCTGCAAACGCTATTGTTAAGCCGTTTATCAGACATTTCTCAAATGCTTTTTTGCTGATCATGATAATTCAAATGAGTAAGTGAATTCTTGGAATACGTCGCCAACTTTACGCATTACTTTGACTGTATGCATGTCGCCAAATTCAGCATCCTCTAGTTGTAAAGCAATATCAGCAATTGATGTAATTGGTGTTCCATTCATTTCAATAATCAAATCATATACCTCTAAATATAGGTAAGCATTTCTTGTTTCATCAAAATCGATTACGACTACACCAACTGGATCTACTGGTAATAATGATGCGTTGTTTTCTTCAAGGAATGTACTTACTTCTTGTACAGTTATACCAAGTCTTGGTTTTCTAACAACAACCGAATAATCATCTTCAATAAAACCTCTTATAATAGGTGCAATTTTATTAATATTTAAGGAATAATTTAACCCTTCTGCTGCTATTGTTCCATCAATAGTTGATATGTTTGCGACCTTCGCAACATTGATTGCTATGAGTTCACCATTCAAATTGAATAATGGTCCTCCACTGTTTCCTGGATTCAGTTCAGCATCATGCATGATAACTAAACCAGGTACGGCATTATATGGGTAGTCAATAATACTAACAATTCCTTGAGTAACATAATTGAATTTTTGAATATCCTGTGGTGTTCCAATTGCATAAACATCTTGTCCAACGATAATTTCAGTAACGACATTATCATCAATTGGAGCAACATGATGGATCTGTAAAACTTCGGTTGTTTCAATTCGAACAACAGCAATATCATAAGTCGCATTACCTGCATAATCAACAACTGGAATATCATCAATGACATCACCAAAATTAACCATCATTTCACCACCGTCTTCGACGACATGAAAATTGGTCATAATATAGTAACGATAAACACTATCTCCTAAATCTTCACTCTTAAAAATGATTCCAGATCCATGACCCGTTTCTGTTTTAACAACAACTACTGATGGCTTAACATCAGCAATCATATCAATTCTTAGTTGTTCATATGCAATAGGTGATGTATAGGGAACCTGAGCTCTTAAATCAAGTGAACATGCAGTAAGTGCGAGCACTGATACTAAAGCTAAAATGATAAGTAATATTTTTTTCTTCATGATGAATATCCTCCTAAATTAAATAAATTATGTGCATTTATAGTTGTTTGATTCATAACCTCTTCAAAGGTTAACCCCTTAATTTCTGCAATTTTTTCTACAACATATTTTGTATACGCTGGTTCATTTCTTTTTCCCCTAAAGGGCATCGGGGCTAAATAAGGACTATCAGTTTCAACCAAGATATATTTTAAATCGATATTGGTCACAATGTCAACAAGTTCTTCAGCTTTTTTAAAGGTGATGGGACCGTCAATTCCAATATAGAATCCTAATTCAATTGCTCTTTTAGCATCATCTAAATCTGAACTGAAACAATGAAAAACTCCTGTGACTTTTCCTTTTGAAGGTAAAAGACATTGATAAGCTTCCTCAAATGAACTCCTCGTGTGAATAACAAGTGGTAAATGAAATCTTTTAGCAAGTTCAATTTGTTCTAAGAAAACTTGTTTCTGAATGTCATAATTATCTTGTCTCCAATGAAGATCTATACCACATTCTCCAATAGCTACTACTTTTTTCTCACTTAACAAAGATTCAAGGTGATCCGTTGTATGATTATCTACATAACCCGGATGCACACCTACCGTAGCAAAAAGCATCTCATGATCGCGAGCTAGTTGTATCGCTTTCTCATTAGACACCTCATCCATACCGATAACAATAATTTTTTTTACTTGGTTTTCTCTCGCATTATTTATTACTTTCTCGATGTCTTGATTATAATCCTCTACATTTAAATGTGCGTGTGTGTCAACAATCATTATAAGTACCTTCTTTGTATTTATATTTTATCATATATAGAATAAAAAAATAGCAACATCGCTATATATCTAAAAATTCACATTTTTAACTGCTTTAATCACTTAATATAAATAAAAACATGTCAGGTTGTCCTGACATGAAAATCTAATAAAATGTTAAAATGTAATGCTTAAAAGCATTATTTTTTACCAGATGGTTTTTTATGTTGTTGAACTTGAGTCTTAGGTGCTTGTCTTGACTGAGCAGGAGCATTTTGCCCTTGCTTGTTATTTTTCCCTTTTAGAACTGGTTTGTATTGTGCCATTAAAATTCACCTCGCTTTCTTGTTTAATAAGTTAATTAATGATCCTTTTGATGACTTATCTTATCCATTATTAAGAAAATATGCTTTATAATTTCCCTTACCTTAATCATACACTTTTCTTTAGAATTTGTTACCTAATATTTATCGATTATTACGATAATTTCAAAGATATGATAATAAAAAAAGGTCTGTGTTAGACCTCTTTAAATTTGTTATTTGTGATTATTCAAGAATTTTAACAACTGATCCAGCACCAACAGTGCGTCCACCTTCACGAATAGAGAACTTAGTTCCTTGTTCGAGAGCGATTGGATGAATCAATTCAACGATCATCACAGTGTTATCACCTGGCATAACCATTTCAGTACCTTCTTGAAGTGTAATAACTCCAGTAACATCAGTTGTACGAAAATAGAATTGAGGACGATAATTTGAGAAGAATGCTGTATGACGTCCACCTTCTTCTTTTGAAAGCACGTAAACTTGAGCTTCAAATTTGAAATGTGGATTAACTGATTTTGGTTTTGCTAAAACTTGTCCACGTTCAACTTGATCACGGTTAATACCACGAAGAAGTGCACCAATGTTGTCACCAGCTTGTGCAAAGTCTAACAATTTTCTAAACATTTCAACACCAGTAACAACTGTTTGTTTAGTATCAGTGATACCAACGATTTCAACAGGGTCACCGACTTTAATTTGTCCACGG
Source organism: uncultured Mariniplasma sp. (assembly GCA_964625435.1). Lineage (GTDB taxonomy): Bacteria > Bacillota_I > Bacilli_A > Acholeplasmatales > Acholeplasmataceae > Peloplasma. The sequence continues at coordinate 12,879 of CAZVDQ010000009.1, read as the reverse complement.
TCAACGCGTCCAGTAGCAACTGTTCCACGACCAGTAATTGTGAAAACATCTTCAACTGGCATTAAGAAAGGCTTATCTGTTTCACGAATTGGATCATCGATATAGCTATCGACTGCATCCATAAGTTCTTGAACGCTAGCTTCCCCTTTAGGGTCGCCGTTAAGTGCCATTAATGCAGATCCGCGAATGACAGGAATTTCATCTCCTGGAAAATCATATTCTGATAATAATTCACGAATTTCCATTTCAACTAGGTCTAACAATTCATCATCGTCAACTTGGTCGGTTTTGTTCATATAAACAACTAACTTAGGTACACCAACTTGGCGAGCAAGAAGAATGTGTTCTCTTGTCTGAGGCATAGGACCATCTGCTGCGGATACAACTAGGATACCACCGTCCATTTGAGCAGCACCAGTAATCATGTTCTTGACATAGTCAGCATGACCTGGGCAGTCAACGTGTGCATAGTGACGCTTTGTTGTTTCATATTCAACATGTGCAGTATTAATAGTAATACCACGAGCCTTTTCTTCTGGTGCACTATCAATAGATGCATAATCTTTAATTGATGCTAATCCTTGTTTTGCAAAAACAGTAGTAATAGCTGCAGTTAAAGTTGTTTTACCATGGTCGACGTGTCCAATTGTGCCGACGTTAACATGTGGTTTGTTTCTTAAATATTTTTGTTTTGCCATTTTAAATAGTTCCTCCTATAATAAGTTTATTTTTTGTTTTTTTTAATATTATTTTTTGTTTAGCCATAATCATTGTATATTAAAATATACATTTTTGCAAGCGGATTAATTCGTTCCGCGTCTTTTAATAATTTCTTCCATAATAGATTTTGGACAACGTTCATATTTAGAGAATTGCATCATAAATGTTGCACGTCCTTGTGTGTTTGAACGAAGCGAAGTCGCATATCCAAACATTTCAGATAGAGGTACGCTTGAGCGTATAGCTACAGCATTACCACGACCTTCCTGACTCTCTAAGCGACCACGTCGAGACGTTAAGTCACCAATAACATTACCTACATAATCATTAGGAACAACAACTTCAACATCCATAATAGGTTCTAATAGAACAGGATGTGCCCTCGTCTTGGTTTCTTTAAGTGCCATCGATGCTGCAATCTTGAAAGCCATTTCCGAGGAATCGACATCATGGTATGAACCATAATGAAGTGTTGCTTTAATATCAATTACTGGATAACCAGCAATAATACCATTAGGTAGAGCTTCTTCTAATCCCTTTTGAACTGCTGGAATGTATTCCCTAGGAATAACACCACCTACAATTTTATCTACGAATTGGAACCCTTTACCTGGGTTTGGTTCAAATTTAATAACAACATGACCATATTGTCCACGTCCGCCAGACTGACGAACGAATTTTCCTTCGATGTCAGCTTCACCAGAAATGGTTTCGCGATAAGAAACTTGTGGCTCAGCAACATTTGCTTCAACCTTAAATTCTCTTTTCATACGATCAACAATGATTTCCAAATGAAGTTCCCCCATCCCTGCAATAATCGTTTGACCAGTTTCATGGTCAGTAAATGTTTTGAAGGTTGGATCTTCTTCAGCAAGTTTAATTAAAGCGAGTGTCATCTTGTCTTGGTCTTGCTTTGTTTTTGGTTCAATCGCCACATTGATTACTGGTTCAGGAAATACCATTGATTCTAAGATGATGTCATCTCTTTCTGCAGTGAGTGTGTCTCCTGTTGTTGTGTCTTTTAAGCCAACAACAGCTGCAATATCTCCTGTAAATACTTCCTTGATTTCTTCTCTGTGGTTTGCATGCATTTGAAGCACACGGCCAAATCTTTCCTTATTATCCTTATTTGTATTTAACACATAAGAACCAGAAGTGATTTTGCCTGAATAGACTCTAAAGAATGTTAGACGACCTACATATGGGTCGGTCATTACTTTGAATGCTAAGGCAGTAAATTTTTCATCATCATTAGGATAGCGTAACACTTCTTCGCCGTGACTGTTATGGCCTACAACAGCAGCAACATCAGTTGGTGCAGGTAAGTAATCAACAACAGCATCTAACATTAATTTGACGCCTTTATTTTTGAATGAACTTCCACAAATTACTGGGAAAAATTTGACAGCTAGCGTTCCTTTACGGATTGCTTTTTTTATCTGAGGAATACCAATTTCTTTACCCTCAAGATATTTTATCATCAAATCTTCATCGAAATCTGCTACTGCTTCAATCAATTCTTCTCTTTTTTGTTCAACAATTTCAACCAAATTTTTTGGTATGGGTACTACTTGACTTACTTCATCAGCGGATCCATCATAGTGGTATGCTATTCTTTCAATGATATCAATGATACCGTCAAATTCAGATTCAGCGCCAATTGGCCACTGAATAGGGTATGCTTTAACACCTAAACGATTATGCATTGACTTGATGGAACGTGCAAAATCTGCACCGGTTTTATCCATCTTGTTAACGTAAACAATTCTTGGAACCTTATATTCTGTAGCTTGTCTCCAAACGGTTTCTGTCTGAGGTTCAACCCCAGCTTGGGCATCTAGTACAGCAACTGCGCCATCTAAAACGCGAAGTGATCTAGATACTTCGACCGTGAAATCAACGTGACCTGGGGTATCAATAATATTTACGCGGAAATCTTTCCAATAAGCTGTTGTTGCAGCTGATGTAATTGTAATTCCACGTTCCTGTTCTTGAGCCATCCAGTCCATTGTAGCAGCACCATCGTGAACCTCACCGAGCTTATGAATTTTACCAGTATGGTAAAGAACTCTTTCAGTCGTTGTAGTTTTTCCCGCATCAATATGGGCCATAATGCCGATATTGCGCGTTCTATTTAATGGGAATACACGAGGCATAATTTAATCTCCTTACTTACCAGCGATAGTGAGCAAATGCTTTATTTGCTTCAGCCATGCGGTGTATATCTTCACGCTTCTTCACAGATGCTCCTAAACCTTGGGATGCATCAATAATTTCTTTCGCAAGTCTTTCTTCCATGGTCTTTTCATTACGCAAACGTGCGTAATTGATTAACCATCTCAATGCTAATGTTGTTTTTCTTGAAGCTCTTACTTCAGTTGGTACCTGGTAGTTTTGACCACCGATACGGCGTGAACGAACTTCTAATATGGGAGTAATATTGTTTAAAGCTTCATTGAACACTTCAATAGGTTCACGTCCTGTAGCTTCTTTGACACGATTAAATGCTCCATATAATATACCTTGGGCAGTTCCTTTTTTACCATCAACCATAATCGTATTAACAATACGAGTAACTAGTTTTGATTGATAAATTGGATCTGGTAAAACATCGCGTTTTACTATATGTCCTTTACGTGGCATGAGTTCACCTTCTTCCTTTCATTTCGATAGATTATTTTTTATATATAAATTACTTTTTCTTTGCAGCTGCAGCTTTAGGACGCTTTGCGCCATACTTTGAGCGTGACTGTTTGCGGTTTGCGACGCCAGAAGCATCTAATGTACCGCGTACAATGTGATAACGAACGCCTGGAAGGTCTTTTACACGACCACCACGAATTAGTACCACGCTGTGCTCTTGAAGTGAATGTCCGATACCTGGAATATAAGCAGTTACTTCTGTTTGGTTGCTTAAACGTACACGGGCATACTTACGTAGAGCAGAGTTTGGTTTCTTTGGTGTCATTGTAGTAACACGCGTGCACACACCACGTTTTTGAGGTGATGAATACTCACTTTGGCTTTTATGTAAACTGTTGAAACCATAGCCCAGTGCAGGTGATTTAGATTTGTAATTTTTGTCTGATCTTCCGTTTTTTACAAGTTGCGAGATTGTTGGCATTTGTAGTTCTCCTTTCTTCTAACACATATCCAAGTGTTTCTTTTTTTGTTTAAAAATAATTTTTGGCTTTATTGAGCCAAAATATTGATATAAGCTAAGTGTATTTAACACAGCGTATTTATTATATAATAAGTCTTGTTTAATGTCAACTTTTTAGTCGCTTTTTGCATATAAAATAAAAAAAGTCAATGATAAGTAATCATCAACTTTCTATCAACTCAATTCTTTTGAATACTTCATTCATATGATTTCAAATAATTTACAGATTATATATCATACTATTTGACCATTTCAAGGAATCAATATACAAAATTTCATTAAATATCTTGATGTCTCTCTCTAATGCGTTTCAGTGCTGTAATACCAAATTTGAGAATGACGCTAAGTATAATTATGGGAATGAAAATATAAAGACAAATATAGATTACCAGAAGCCAAATGATACTACTTGAAATAGTATAACTATTATCAACTTCTTGTTGATCAATGAGTAGACTAATATCTCCAAATCTTGTTTGTCGTCCTACGGGATGAACGATTTCAATTTCTTCAGTTGTAAAGATAGTATGTCCATCTGAATCGAAATAGACAATTTTAATAGAATCTATATCAAGGTACTGCTCTTCCGCAAATATATATCTTGTAGCATGATCATGTATAATTACAGATGCGTCTTTATAATAAGCAACATAACTGATCCAATCGCCGTTATTTAAATGTTCAACGTTGCTTGGATCAGGATAGGTATCTGTGAATACTTGATTGATATCATTAAGAATTTGAGTTTCTGGGTAATCATCTCTAAATATTAAGATATCGATATATCCTTCAAATGGATTGTCAAAAGAATCATAGAAGTCATATTCATACAAAGGAATAATTTCTATACCAGGAGGAGAACTCGGTGGTGTTGCTGAAACAGTAAACGGAGACAACAAAAAAAACATAAAAACAAAAATTAATACTTTTTTCATTTTCATTCCCCCAATTTAATTGTTATATTTGAACTAACTCAAATTATTAATTGTTTTCAACTTAGTTTCTAAAAGATTGAGAGCAATTGCACCTATTGCATTTCCTACAATCATCAAAACAATATAAAGTAATGCTTTCAATGTATATATATCACTTAAAAAGAAATATAACATATTAGCAATACTATGTTCAAACTTGGATAAAATGAAGATCATAACAGCAAATATCAATATGAGAACCTTTGCTAAATCATACTTGACATTTTTAAAACTGTCAACAGCGATATACATCATCATGCCACAAAATATAGCTAATGCGAGTGTTTCATACCACTCGTGACCCAACTTGACTATAAACAAATCATGCCCTGCAGTAACAACCGATGAAATACCTGTCATTCTAAATAGAAACGCAACTACTGCTATTCCTATCATATTGCCTAATAGTGTTTTAAGTAAAACCATCAAATAACCCTTGTTATAGGGTAGAGCATATCCAATCTTACCAGTATATAGATAGTAGCCTCTTGTAACAACAACCAATAACCCAAAGCTAAATAAGAATGCTCCTATGATATGATTATCTAAACTTAAATAAACAAGGCCAGCTATACCAACATAAACACCTGCCATGATTGCTTTTATAAATGCATTTTCTTTAATATTCATACCTATTTTCTCTTTTTAAATGCATAAATTGATCCAACAATCTGATTTGCGAGTTTCGCTGGTAAAAATTTAGCAAGTCCAATAATTAATTTGTATTTAAGTCCTATTGTTTTATATAAAGGAATTCTTCTAATACGCACAAGTCTATTAACGACTTTTGCAGCTGATTCAGGATCCATTCCGTTTCTTTCATCCTTTTCCATCACAGCAACTGATAAATCAACTCTTCCTTGATATTCAGGACTATCAATTTCATTCTTTTTACGATTTTTTGTAAATCCAGTTTTAATATCTCCTGGCATAATCGCACAAACTTGAATTTTAAATGGTGAAACTTCATTTGCCAATGCTTCAGAAAATGAATTAACTGCAGCTTTTGAACTGCTATAAAATGCTTGAAAAGGAATCGATAATTTAGCAGCAACCGAGCTAATATTTAGTATTTTCCCACGACCGCTTTGTCTCATATATGGTAAAACCGCTTTTGTCGAATTAAAAACACCCATAAAATTAACATTAAATATGTAGGTTGCATCTTCTGTTGATGTATCTTCAATCGTACCCGAGATTCCCATACCTGCATTGTTAATTAAGACATCAATATGACCTTCTATTTCAAATATTTCTTTATATGCATCTTTCAATTGTTCGTAATTTGTCACATCTGCTTGAATGCTTTTTACATTCTTTTCATGAATTTTACTTCGTGAAACTCCATAAACACTGTGACCTTTTTGCGTCAAATATTGAGCAATAGATAAACCGATACCGGATGATGCGCCTGTAATAATGATAACTTTATTTTTCATTTTACTCTTCATATCCTTCCAAGCCCTGTAAGACCTCTGCAATTCTTTCGATCGCCGTATCCATTTGTTCTTTTGTATGTGTTGCTGTATAACTTGTACGAATCAAACATTCACCAATTGGAGTTGCTGGTGGAATAACAGGATTCACATAGACACCATGTTCAAATAGTTGATTACATGCCAATAATGTTTTCATTGGAGTATAGGTGAATATAGGGATAATCGGTGTTTTTGAATCTCGAATTTTTAAACCGCGTGCTTTTAAACCTTGACGCATATATTCAGCAATATCAGATAAAGCCTTAACACGTTCTGGTTCTCTTTTTAAAATACGCAAAGCTGCTAGAGCAGCTGCAGTATTTGAAGGTGTGATTGCTGCAGAGAAAATATAAGGACGAGAATTATGTCTAATAAACTCAACCGTATCACTTTCAGCTACCATATAGCCACCAAGACTTGCTAATGATTTAGAAAATGTCCCCATAATGATGTCGACTTCTTTTTCCAAGCCAAAGTGTTCAGCAGTTCCACGCCCACCTTCCCCCATGACACCAAGTCCGTGAGCATCATCAACCATCGTGCGAGCACCATATTTTTTTGCAAGTGCAACAATTTCTGGGAGTTTACAAATATCTCCACTCATGGAAAATACACCATCAGTGATGATGAGTTTACCTTTGTTTTCTGGAGCTTTTGCTAATTTTTCTTCTAGATCTTTCATATCACTATGTTCATAACGGATCACTTCAGCATAACTCAAGCGTGTACCATCATAAATACTTGCATGATTTTCCTTATCCGAAAAAATGATATCATTTCTTCCAGCAATACTAGAAATGATCGCTAAATTACTTTGGAATCCAGTACCAAAAATTGAGCAGTCATCTTTGTGAAGAAATTCTGCTAACTCAGTTTCTAATACTCTATGTAGATTAAGTGTACCGTTTAAAAAGCGGGATCCAGAAACGCCCGTTCCATATTTAAGCGTTGCTTCTATTGAAGCTTGAATAACTTCAGGGTGAGATGTAAGTCCAAGATAATTATTGGACCCAATCATAATCATTTCTTTGCCTTCCATATGAACAACGGTGTCTTGTTTGCTAGTTAATTCGTGAAAGTAGGGATAGTATCCCCCTTTACGCGCTATTTTTGCAGCATCATATTGATAACATTTTTTAAATAAATCCATAGTTATTACCTCTCTTCAAAAACCCACTTAAATCTATTATATTACATTTTGGGTTTTTTCTATCTTATGGTGTCCCACTTTGAATAAAAACAAGGATATTATATATCCTTATTCATAGTTGTTTTAACACTATTATATATTAACATAGAACTTTGCAATTTGTGCTGCTAATTTTGCATTATTAAAAACAAGTTCTAAATTTGCGGCTAAGCTTTCACCCTTCGTAAGTTCTTTTACTTTAGATAAAAGATAAGGTGTCGTGTCTTTTCCTTTGATACCTGCTTGTTTTGCTTCTTCTAATGCTTGATCGATTACTTTTTGTATAATTTGGGCATCCATACTATATTCTTTGGGTATTGGATTTGCAATAACGACTCCGCCCTTAAGACCTATTGACCATTTAGCATGAATCAACTTAGCAATATCTTCTGGAGTGTCCATTTCATAATCTAGGTCAAATCCAGATTCTCTTGAGTAAAATGCGGGAAGTTCTTTCGTTTGATATCCTAGGACTTCAACACCTTTAGTCTCAAGAAATTCAAGTGTTAAACCTAGATCTAAAATTGATTTTGCACCTGCACAAACAACTGCAACATCAACACTTGCAAGTTCTTCTAAATCTCGAGAAATATCAAATGTATTTTGTGCATCTCTATGCACACCGCCAATACCACCGGTAGCAAACACTTTAATTCCTGCCATTTGTGCAATTAACATTGTTGCAGAAACAGTTGTTGCTCCAGTTCTTTTTTTCGATAATGTATATCCAAAATCTCTTTTACTGACTTTTAAAACATCTTTCGCTTTAGCAAGATATTCAATTTCATCATGTGTTAATCCGATTTTAATTATGCCATTAATAATAGCAATCGTTGCGGGAACTGCACCCTCTTTTTTAATAATGTTTTCAACATTTAAGGCCATTTTAACATTTTCTGGGTAAGGCATTCCATGAGAAATGATTGTTGATTCTAAAGCAACCACAGGCTTATTTTGATCTAATGCTTTTTTTACCTCTGGGTGTATGTCTAAATATAGATTCATAGTTGATACTCCTTTATTGTTTTTAATAAGTATTGGGGATTCATATATGGTGACACAGCCTTTTCATCTTTCAATGTAATAATTGAAGAAGCTATACCACATGACAAAATATTCATGTCATGAATTTTGGCATATATAGCACCTGCAAAAAATGCATCTCCCGCTCCTGTTGTATTTTCAATTTCGATATTTTTTCCTTTAACAAATTGATGATTTTTACCATCAAAATAATAAGCCCCTTGATTACCCAAAGTAATAAGAATTTCTTTTACTTTTTGATGATAAAAATAGATTCCAATCTTTTCAATATCAAATTTCGTCTCTCCATTAATATTACTTAAGGATTGAGCTTCCACTAAATTGAGTTTCAGTAATTGGATTTTAGAATAAAATGGTTTAAGTTTTTCAGCTTTTATTGTTGAGATAGCTTCTACAAAAATAGGTGCTTTAACTTGATCAAATACATAAGTTAGAACTTCCTTGCTGTAATTTGTGTCAATAATCAACAAATCTGCAGCTTTCAGAGCATCTAATTTATCTGTAATTTGATTAACAGTCATCTTTTCAACATCATCCATAGCTGCAATTGCAACTAACATATCCTTGTTTTGATTTATAACAGCAAGATACTTGGGTGTCTTTTCAATCCATATGGAATCAAATGATATACCAATCTTAGATCCTTCTGAAATAATGTTTTTTCCAATCTCATCATTTCCGATTGCGGTTATCAATGTTGGATTTAATTTAAGGCGTGCAAGATTTTCAGCGATGTTTCTTCCAACACCCCCAAATGATTCTTTTAAGTAACCAGGATTTGAATCATTAAGTTTAATCTGTTGATGTGAATAAGCAAAAATATCTTGGTTCGTTCCACCTAAGATTACAATATGATTCATCAATTAATTAACATCCATCGACATTTTTTTTAAAGATTTGATTTGATCCTTGGACCCAACCACAATCATATAATCACCTAATCTTAAAACTTCATCAGCTTTTGGATTAAAGATGAAAACATCATTTTCTCTTCTTATCGCTAGGACAATTAAACCTGCTTTTTCAGATATTTTCGCATCTCTTAGCTTTTTATCTATAAGTTGGGATTCTTCTTTAATAACAACTTCTTCCATATCAATGGACATATTTTTCGTATCAATAATGTTATCGACAAAAAATTGAACATTAGGGCTTAACATCATTGCTGCCATCTTCTTGCCGCCAATTTCATCGGGACTAACTGTATTATTTGCTCCTGCTCTACGCAATTTTTTATCAGAACGTTCTTCATGAGAACGTGCAACGATATGCATTTTAGCATTTAATTCTCTAGCAGATAAAACAACAAAAACATTATCGGCATCCTTGGCAAGACAAGCAATCAAACCTCTTGCTTCTTTAACTCTTGCTTCTAATAACGCTTCTTCTTTTGTTGCATCATCAAAAATATAGAGCACATCCATCTCTTTAAGGTTTTCAATTGCTTCTAAATCATTTTCAATAACAACAAAATCAACTTCTCTTCTTTTCAATTGCTTAATCACGTGGATCCCTGTTTCACCTGCTCCACAAATAATAATATGATTAGTTAATTTTTCTATTTCGTTTTTCATCTTATTTCTCCTCCAAGCTTCATTAATATTCCCTTCACTAAAAAACCTGAAAACCGTAGACAATAAAAACCCAACCATCCCTACACTCACTAAAATAAACCCTATGGAAAACCACTTGGCCAAAGTGTTCATGTCTGTTACCTCTCGGTAACCAACAGTTGAGATGGTAATGATCGTCATGTAGAGTGCATCAATAAATGTTAGATTTAAAATAAGCATATAGCCTATCGTAGCACCTGCAATGAGCAATACCATGATAGCAATCCATATAAAGATTTTTCTAAATTTCAAAGTAACACCTTTTTTCTTTTTGATTAATCATATTATACCATATTGAAATAAAAAAAAGAGCATGTCATCATGCTCTAAAATTATATCTGATCTGATTTCATTTTAATCTTTTCAAGTCTAAAACCTAAATTTGGTTTTTTAAAATGCTTATCTCTCTTGCTCCACTTTTTTAATGCATCAAATTGATTGATTTCTTTAATAATTGATTTTGCAATATATCGATATCCTTTTTCATTTGGATGAACACCATCTTCACACATGTATAAGTTTTTTGCTTTTTTCTCCATCATTTTACTTCTCACATCAATTAATATGCTTTGTGTCTGTTTCGCACATCTTTCTACTGCTTTACTGTATGCTTCTTGATGCCTGTAGATATTTTCGATGTCTTGTTTTAAAAAAATCATGATTTGATTTGGATCACCCATTTTTGAAATCACATTATCAAAATACGATTGTGAATTTAATGGTATGATCGTTGTTAAAATTACGATGGCGCCTTTTGCTTTTAGTTTTCTTATTATTTCTATCAACATAGATTCAAAATCTTCAATTGATGTTTTGGATTCATGATTAAAATAAGGATCTTGAGAAACCTTTGTCCAATCATAATCTGAATCATTTCCTCCAAGAGCAAACACAGCATAGAGTTCATCATCTTGATTCTTGGATTTTAAATATTTATCAACAAGTTTTTTTTCATATATTCTTTTTAAGGTCTGTCCATAAAAGGATATGTTATCAATAGATTGGTGATAATATTCTGAAACAAGTTTGACAGCATTATCTTCAATTATTTCTAATTTACCATTTGATGTGATGATTCCTTTAGCGATTGAATCTCCAAATACAACAGTATGCATAAAAATCACTTCCCTCATTTTAATTATAATATCTCAAATCGAAAATGATTCTCTACTTAGATTTTTTGACACTCTACAGTTAACCTTGTACTGAGTAGAGTTTTATTTTTTAACTCTACTATGCGTAGAATTGTTCTATGATATAATATGTGTATGAACAATATCAAAGAAGTATTTGCCAAAAACTTCATACATTACCGGAAAACATTAGGTTTGACTCAATTAGAATTAGCAGAGCACCTTAATTATTCGGATAAAGCAATTTCAAAGTGGGAAAGGGGCGAATCATTGCCAGATGTCATCACACTTAAAGAGATTGCTACGCTTTTCAATTTAACAATTGATAAGCTCATTAGTGAACATCCTTATAATAAAGATATCCCTGAATTACACGTTGAAGAATCTCATAAAAAGACTATCTTTAACTTAAGACTCGCTTTACTTTCTGGATCTGCTATCTTGTTAATCACACTCATCGCTTTTGTGTTACTTTCACTCATAACACCTAGTAGGAATGATGCTTGGCTAGTCTTTATTTATGCTTTACCTTTAATATGTATTACCTTTATGCTCTTCTCTATTTTTTCTAAAAAGAAGAATCTTATTTTACTATTTGCGGAATTATTCTCAATTAGTATTTCCTTAATTTTGTTCTTATCTATTGCAATTGCCGATACTTGGATGTTCTTCTTACTTCCTATTCCAGTTTTCTTTATTTTATACTTTGCTTTATCACTTTCCAAAGATAGAAATTTAAAATAGATCATTAAATTATAAATAAAGGTATCTAGCAAAATTGCTAGATACCTTTTTATTGATTTTATTTATGCTTTAATAATCTAATTCTTCTTCCTCAGTATAGGTATTTGAACGGTCATATTCAAAGTGCGCTTCTCTTAAAATACCTGTTCCTGCTGGAATGAGTCCACCAATAATGACATTTTCCTTCAAGCCATTAAGTTCATCTGTCTTACCTTTAATTGCTGCATCTGTCAAGATTCTTGTTGTTTCCTGGAAGGATGCTGCAGATAAGAAGGAATCACTTCTTAAACTTGCTCTTGTAATACCTAATAAGATTGGACGTCCTACTGCGGGTCTCTTAAATTCTCTAAATGCCTGTCTATTTGCTCTCTTGAATTCAGAAACTGAAACCTCAGTGCCTGGCAATAACTCAGTATCACCTTCGGTAACAATTGTAATTCTTCTTAGCATTTGTCTAATAATTAATTCGATATGCTTATCACTGATTTCAACACCCTGTGCGCGATATACCTTTTGAACTTCTTCTAAGATATACATTTCTGCTGCTTGAGTAGAAACGACACGGAGTAATTCTTTAGGATTAATTGATCCTAAAGTTAATCTTTGACCAGCCTTAACACTTGCTCCCTTACGGAATAATGCTTCAACGTTTGGATCCATTGTATATTTGAATTCTTTTTCATGTGCATCAATGATTGTGACAACCGAAATACCACCACGTTGGCGATCAATCGATTTGACTTTACCATCAACTTCACTGATAACTGCTTTCCCTTTAGGGTTTCTAGCTTCAAATAACTCTTGAATACGTGGAAGACCTT